>DYJG01000317.1 GCA_020723225.1 Desulfobacca acetoxidans
GTAAAGAAGACGTCCTGGTCAGGGTCCATTCCGAGTGTTTCACCGGCGACGTCCTGGGCTCCAAGCGCTGCGATTGCGGCGCGCAGTTGCAGGCGGCGTTAAAGCTCATTGCCGACGCGGGCGCCGGGGTGGTCATCTATCTGCGCCAGGAGGGCCGGGGCATCGGCCTGTTGGATAAGCTCAAGGCCTACAATCTTCAAGACCAGGGTTACGACACCGTGGACGCCAACCTGCTCCTGGGGCACCAGGTGGATGAGCGGGACTACACGGTGGCCGCCCAGATTCTTAAGGATTTGGGGGTCCGCTCCATCAAGCTCCTCACCAATAACCCCCACAAGCTGGACAGCCTCCAGGAGTTGGGGGTCACGGTGAGCGCCCGCATTCCTTTGCAAACCGGGGTCTGTGCGGAAAACGCCGATTACTTGCGCACTAAGGCCCGGCGCATGAAACACCTCCTCATCCTGGACGAACTCCCCAACGGCACCCCCTGCTATCAGCCGGTGCAGTTGGGAATCATGGAACAGATCAATACCCCGCTGGCGGAGGCAGCCGCACACCGCCGGCGCCGGGGCCGCCCCTTCGTCACCTTGAGCTACGCCCAGAGCCTGGACGGCAGCATCGCCGCCCGCCCCGGCCGTCCCTTGGCTTTGAGCGGCTCCAAGTCCATGGCCCTGACCCACGGCCTCCGGGCTGCGCATGACGCCATCCTAGTGGGCATCGGCACGCTGTTGGCCGACAATCCCCGCCTCAACGTCCGGCTGGTGGAGGGAAAAGACCCTCAACCCATCGTGGTGGACAGCCGCCTGCGCTTTCCGCCGTATGCCAACCTGCTCAGAAACTGCCGGGTCCCCTGGATCGCCACCAGCGCCGATGCGGACCCGGAGCGCCAGGCGGCCCTGGAGCAAATCGGCGCCCGGGTGCTGCGCCTCCCGGCAGCAAGCAACGGCTGGGTGGACCTGGCGGCCCTGCTTAAGCATTTGGGCGAGATGAACATTAACAGCCTGATGGTGGAAGGAGGAGCCCAGATCATCACCAGTTTTCTGGCCGCCCGGCTGGTTGACCAGGTGGTCCTGACCATCGCCCCTATGCTGGTGGGAGGCTTGCGGGTCATGGATTATCTGGGGCAGCACCAGATGAACTGCTTCCCCAGGCTGCAAAAAGTCAGCTATCAGCGCCTGGGAGAGGATCTGGTGCTCCGGGGCGAACCCCAATGGGAGAATGCATGATCCGCCAATCCCTCTTTTTCATGGGGCCCCATAAGGTGGAAGTACGGGAAGAACCCCTGGCCCCCCCCGGCCCCCGCCAGGTGCTGGTAAAAACCCTGATTTCCGCTATCAGCCCGGGGACGGAGCTGTTGATCTACCGGGGCCAGGCCCCCGGCGATCTGGCCGTGGATGAAACCATCCCCGCCTTGGCCGGGCGTTTCGACTTTCCCCTGAAGTACGGCTACTCCGCCATCGGCCGGGTTATGGCCCTGGGGAAGGGGGTCCCGCAGGAATGGCTGGACCGGCTGGTGTTCGCGTTCCACCCCCACGAAAGCCATTTTCTGGCCGACCTGGAGGAACTGCTCCTGCCGCCGTCCACTGTGGCGCCGGAGGCCGCGGTTTTTTTCCCCAATATGGAGACCGCGGTCACCCTGGTGCTGGACGGCCAGCCTCAACTGGGGGAACAGGTGGCGGTCTTCGGCCAGGGGGTGGTGGGCCTGCTTCTCACCGGTCTGCTGTCCCGGCTGCCTCTGGCCGTTTTGGCGACTGTCGACCTCCATGCCAGCCGCCGGGCCTTATCAGAGGATTGGGGAGCGCATCTCAGCCTGGACCCGACGGCTCCGGGGGCCCTGACGCAGCTCCTGGACGCCTTGAGCGACGGCTCCTACCGGGGCGCGGACCTCTGCTACGAGGTCTCCGGCAACCCTGAGGCCCTGGAGCAGGCCATCGCCGCCACCGGCTTCCACGGCCGGGTGGTCATCGGCTCCTGGTACGGCCTGAAAAAGGCGGACCTCAACTTGGGCGGCAGGTTCCACCGCAGCCGCATGCGCCTCATCAGCAGCCAGGTAAGCACCCTGGCCCCGGAGTTGAGCGGGCGCTGGAGCAAGTTCCGGCGCTATCTTTTGGCCTGGCGGATGCTCCAGGAAATTGACCCGACCCCCTTGATCACCCACCGCTTCCCGCTGACCGAAGCGGTCCGAGCTTTTAAATTGCTGGATCAGAACCCGGCGGAGGCTTTGCAGGTGATCTTGACGTATTGAATTTTTGGTAAGATAACACCGGAGGGCGAAAAGGGAAAAAGGGGGAAAGGAGAAAAGGCCTTAACCTCTTTCCCTTTTAACCTTTTCCCCTTTTTCCCCAATTTTATCCCAGGAGACCGCATGTACACCATAGCGGTGGAAAGAAGTTTCGTAGCCCAACACTTCCTCTTCGGCGGCGATTGGGGACCGGAAAACCTGCTCCATTCCCACGCTTATAAGGTGGAGGTCCAACTCCAGGGAGCCGCCCTGGACACTCACGGCTACCTGGTGGACATCGTGGACATCGACTTCCACCTGGATGAGATCGTGACCTACTTCCGGGACCGGACCCTGAATGAACTGGCGGAGTTCTCGGGGCTGAACCCCAGCATCGAGCATTTCGCCCGCATCTTTTGGGGGATGCTGAGGCAGCGCCTGAAGGCCCCCAATCTCGAAGCCATGCGGGTCACCATCTGGGAAACCGACATCGCCTGGGCCGCGTATCAAGAGAATCTGGGGTGAAAATCGGCCTCATCATTTACGGCAGCCTGGACCTGGTCACCGGCGGCTTCATATATGACCGACTCCTGGTTGAATATCTCCGGAACCGGGGGGACCAGGTGGAGGTGATTTCGTTACCATGGCCCACTTATCGCCGGGGACTCCTGGATAACTGCTCCCGGGCCGTGAGAAAACGCCTGGAAGGGTTGGAGTGCGACGTGCTGCTCCAGGACGAACTCGTCCACCCTTCCTTCTTCCGGCTGAACCGGCGGCTGCGCCGCCGCCTGGATTGCCCCATCATCGCTTTGGTCTATCACTTGCGGGGCAACGAAGTCCATCCACCCTGGCGCCGCGGTTTTTACCGGTGGGTGGAGAAGCAGTATCTTAAGACGGTGGACGGCTATGTCTGCATCAGCCGGGCCATCAAAGGGGACGTGGAAAGACTGGCGGGGAACCGCCGGCCCCTGCTGGTGGCCCCGGGCGGCGGGGACCGCCTTCCCGGGAATCTCGCGCCGGAGGAGATCGCCGCCCGGGCCCTGGCCCCCGGGCCTTTAGAGATTGTGTTTGTCGCCAATGTCATCCCCCGGAAGGAGCTGCATACCCTGCTGGCGGCCCTGGCGGCCCTGCCCCGGGCCGGCTGGCGGTTGACGGTGGCGGGGAGCCTGGCCATGGATGCCCCGTACGTGGAGGACATTCACCGGCAGTTAGAGGAGACGGGGCTGACCTCCAAGGTTCACCTGGCGGACACGCTGGGCAGTGAGGCCCTGGCCGCGCTCCTGGCCCGGAGCCACGTGCTGGCGGTGCCTTCTTCTTACGAAGCCTTCGGCATCGTCTATCTGGAAGGGATGAGTTTCGGCCTGCCGGCCATTGCCTCCACGGCCGGGGGGGCCGGGGAGATTATTGATCACGGAGTGGACGGTTTTCTGGTGACCCCGGGGGACGTTTCGGCTCTGGCCGGGCGCCTGGAGCGGTTGCTGCTGGATCGGGGCCTGCTGCTGCAAATGAGCCTGGCGGCCCGGGCCACCTTTCAGCGCCACCCCACCTGGGAGGAGAGCCTAAGGTCAATCCATCAATTTATTCACAGCCTTAAGGCTCAATAATCATTATAGAAACCTGGGGGCCTTACCACCACCCCCCTCACCCCGCCCTCTCCCCCCTCCGGGGGGAGAGGGGAATGTTTGGCATACCCAAAAAATAATAACTTGTGGATAGTCCAGTATTAATCCCCTCTCCCCCCAGGGGGGGAGAGGGCTAGGGTGAGGGGGGG
>DYJG01000318.1 GCA_020723225.1 Desulfobacca acetoxidans
ATGCCTTGAAAGACAAAATCGTCCTCATGGGCGCCACCGCGGTGGGCATCTATGACCTCCGGGTCACCCCCTTCGCCGGGGATCATCCGGGAATAGATATTCACGCGGCGATCATAGATAATCTTCTGAGCGGCAGGTATATGCAGAAGCTTCCCTTTGCGCTGGGCTGGTCCCTGCTGATCATCCTGGCCCTGGGGATCATCCTGGGTTGGGCCCTGCCCCAACTTCCCGCGTTCCGGTCTTTTGCCTTCACCCTGGCTCTGGCGGTCATTTTTATCGGCGGTAATTACCTGCTGTTCACCCGGGGCTGGCAACTGGATCTCTTTTACCCCCTGCTGTATATCGGCGTCATTAATGTGGGCTTTACCGTCCATCGCTTCATGCTGGAAGAGAAGGAAAGGTTGCGGGTCCGCCGCACCTTCGAGGCTTATGTGGCTCCCGCGGTGGTCCATGAAATCCTGAAGCACCCGGACAACCTGCGGCTGGGAGGGGAACGCCGGGACCTCACCATCCTCTTCACGGACATCCGGGGTTTCACCACCCTGTCGGAGAATCTGGCTCCGGAAGACCTGGTGGCCCTGCTCCACGACTTTCTGAACCCCATGAGCAATATCATCATTGAGCACGGGGGCACCATCGACAAATATATCGGCGACGCCATTATGGCCCTGTTCGGCGCGCCCTTGGAACTTCCGGACCATGCTCCCCGGGCCTGCCGCACGGCCCTGCACATGGTGGCCGCCCTGCGGTCTTTGGGGCAGGAATGGGCCGCGGCCGGCCGCCCCCAATTCCGCATCGGCGTGGGCGTCAACTCCGGGGTGGCGGCCGTGGGGAACATGGGCTCGGACCGCCTCTTTGACTACACCGCCATCGGCGACAACGTCAACCTGGCCTCCCGCCTGGAAGGGCTCAACAAATATTTCGGCACCGATATTCTTCTCAGCGAGGCCACTGCAAAGGCCCTGGGGGAGGCATTTATCCTGCGGAAAGTGGATTTAGTGCAGGTCAAGGGCAAGATGCAGCCCCAGGAAATCTATGAACTGATGGGAGAAGGGACCCCGGAGCCGGACCTGGCCCGGTTCCTGGAGGCCTTTGACCAGGCGCTGGCTCACTTCAGGACCAGGCAATGGGCGGAAAGCGTCGCCGCCTTGGATGAGGCCTTGCATGTGCGGCCCCATGATCCGCTGGGACGGCGCTACCGGCTCTTGTGCAAAAAATTCCTGAAAGAGCCTCCGGGTCCGGACTGGACCCCGGTGACGGTCATGTCGGGGAAATAATGCCGTTTTTCGTTTTTCGTTTTTCGTAAAGAATCTTTAGGATTTGTCTCATTTAAAAGCGAAAGTGAAATAACCCCCGAAATTTTTCCCTTTAACAAATCTGCCGATAAATAAGCAAAGGTAAGGTTTCGCTAGCCCTGGCGCGGTAATGGCGCCTCCCTGGCGGGAAAGCCTTTCTCCCCTGTGGCCTTTGTTGGGCCATGAGTCTGGCTGAAGGCGACTTGAGTAATCGGGGGAGTTAATCATCAGCATGCGGGGAGGCCTATGGAAGAGCGGCGGCGGGTACCGCGCATCGTTGAGTTAATCCAGATCAAAGAGATCAACCGCCAACCCCGGGACGACAGTTTTGTGCTGGATCACAGCCCCCTGGGGGTCAAGCTGGAGACCCCCCTGATCTTCTCTCCCGGGGACAGTCTGGAGTTCAGCTACCAGCGAGCGGAAGAGGGAAAAGAGACGCATCACTGGGGGCAGGTGATCTGGACCCTGCCCGCCCCCGACAAACCCGGGCGCTTCCTGGTGGGCGTGGAGTTTTTCCTGGACATCGATTAAAAAATAGGGACACTTCCTATTTTTCAATTTTTCCTCCACCTTTTTGAAAAAGGTAACCGGGAAAAATAGGAAGTGTCCCTTTTTTTTTCTGTGAAACCTATCTTCTCTGCCAGGCATCCACAAACTTACCCAGGCTCTCCCGGTTTTCCACGTTAAAGAAACTCTCCCCGGGCTCTTGGGGGAGGATTTTTCGCACCAGTCCCTTGAGCACGTTCTTGGGGCCTACCTCCACCCAGGTGTCGATGCCGGTGTTCTTCAGATTCAGGATGAGTTCGGCCCAACGCACCGGGGAAGTGAGCTGGCCGCCCATAGCCCGGCGCAGGCGCTCCGGGTCGGTCTCCGCTCCGGCCGTGGCGTTGAGATAGATGGGGAGGCGGGGCGCTTGAAATTGCAGGGTCCCGAGAAAGGCCGCAAAGTCCGGGGACGCGTCCGCCATCAAGGGGGAATGCCAGGCCCCGGAGACCTTTAAAGGCACAACCCGGGCGCCCGCGGCCTTGCAAACTTCCGTAGCTTTGGCCACCATCTCCGGGCTGCCGGAAACCACGGTCTGCTCCGGGGTGTTGAAGTTGGCCAGGGCTAAAGGCCCTTGGCTGACCAGCGGCTCCAGCAGTGCTGCCAGTTTCTCTGGGGCCAGGCCGATGACTGCGGCCATGGCGCCGGGATGCTTTTGAGCCTCCCGCTGCATGAGACGGCCCCTTTCTTTGACCGCGGCCAGGGTGTTGGCCGCGCTCAGCACCCCCGCGGCGCACAAGGCGCTGTATTCCCCCAGGCTGTGGCCGCAGACCGCCTGGGGCACGACCCCCGCGGCTTTCAGGGCCTGATAGAGGCAGAGATTCACCAGGGTGACCGCGGGCTGGAGATTGATCGTTTCCGTGAGCTCCTCCATAGGCCCTTCAAAACAGAGCCGCCGCAAGGGCAGGCCGGTGGCCTCCTCCGCGGTTTGAAACAACTCCCGGGCCTGAGGGTCCGATTCATAAAGGTCCTTACCCATACCCACGTATTGGGACCCCTGGCCGGGGAAGAGAAAGGCGATATTGGCCATATTTTCACCTCGTTTTAGTTCGGTCTTCGGTAAAAAGGCACAAGCCTGTTTAATTTAACGTATCCATCGCTTAAGGCCAAGGAGATTGTGCATCTCCCACAATGCCCCCACGAAAAACGAAAAACGGAAAACGAAAAACGTCACAAAGCCCCGACTTGACAGACTTCCCATGGTTGGGATATTTTAAACCATATTTTTCGCAGATATCGGGAACCCTTCCTCACCACCCTTTCCCTAATTTAGGTTTGATATTATGACTTACGAAGCAGTCATCGGCCTGGAAATCCACGCCGAACTCCTGACTTCCAGCAAGATCTTTTGCGGCTGCGCCACTACCTTCGGAGCCCCGCCCAATACCCAGGTGTGCGAGGTCTGCCTGGGAATGCCGGGGTCGCTCCCGGTGTTGAACCGGCGGGCCCTGGAATTCGCCCTGAAGATGGCCTTGGCCACCGGCTGCCGCATCAACCCCGAATCTGTCTTCGCCCGGAAAAATTACTTTTATCCTGACCTCCCCAAGGGCTACCAGATTTCCCAATACGAGCAGCCCCTGGCGGAGCACGGGCACCTGGATATCCGGGTCAACGGCGGAGTGAAGCGCATCGGCATCACCCGCATCCACATGGAGGAGGACGCGGGCAAACTCATCCACAGCGAACACCGGCCGGTGAGCTTCGTGGACTTCAACCGCACCGGCGTGCCCTTGATCGAGATCGTCAGCGAGCCGGATATGCGCACCCCGGAAGAGGCGGTGGAGTATTTCAAGGGCCTGCGTAATATCCTGCTCTACCTGGAGATTTGTGACGGCAACATGGAAGAGGGGTCGCTCCGCTGCGACGCCAACATTTCGCTTCGGCCCGCGGGCCAGGCCGCGTTCGGCACCAAGGCGGAACTGAAGAACATGAACTCCTTCCGGTTCGTGCGCCAGGCCCTGGAATACGAAATCAAAAGGCAGCGGGCGCTTTTGGACGCGGGCAAGGAGATCGTCCAGGAGACCCGCCTCTGGGACACTGCCAGCGGCCAAACCGTCTCCATGCGGGGCAAGGAAGAGGCCCACGATTACCGCTACTTCCCGGACCCGGACCTGGTGCCGGTGAGAATCGCTGACGCCTGGTTGGAGTCCC
>DYJG01000319.1 GCA_020723225.1 Desulfobacca acetoxidans
TCGTCCAGCTTCTTCACCTGTTTTTGGATGGCCTCCAGGTGGCGGCGGGCGTCTTCCAGGCGGCCGTAAGTCCTCTTCTTAATATCCTGCTCCTCCGGATGGCCCGCGGCCAGGGCCTTTTGCGCCTCCTGGAGATGGGCCCCGGGGGAGAGCGCGGCAAAGGTCTGCTCCTTGGCGCCCAGCTTGGCCAGTTCCGGCTCCAAGGCCTGCCGGTCCACTATGGCGATGATTCTGTAACCCGGCTTGTCCAGCTTCTCCCAGGTCAGGGGGTCGGTCTGGCAATATTTCTCCACGGTGAGGGCCTGCACTTTATGTTCCAGCCAGTAAAGCTTGACCAGAAAAGGCTTGCCCCGGTATTCCCGCGGGACCACCAAGAGGGGATTGTACTCCCTTTCGGAGACCCAGATCTCATCGTACGCCACTTCCAACGCGGCCGGCCCCCGGAGCATCGGGCTTTTGACCCGGGACGGCTGTTTTTTCAGGAATTCACTATAGTTTGCCCAGACCTGCAGGGACTGCTTGCCCTTTTCCTTAATCTCCCTGGCCTTATGAAAATCTCCAAACTCCGGAGAATTAATGAGCAGTTCCTGCTCCGACAATTGCCCCGGTCCCGCGGCCATCAGCAGCACGGCCGCCAGCATCATCCCCACTAATAATAGCCCTTTGCGCATCAGCTTGACCCCTGACCCCGATCCTTGGAATGAACCACTGGAACCAAATTATAAATCTTCTTGCAGGATTTGGGAATTTGAGATTATCGACTAGAAAATAATATAGTGCAGCAACATCAATCTTCTCAGCTACGGGAGTGCGCAAGACAGAATTATGCGGCTGGAAAGCGCGAATATCCCCCAGGAACTGCTGAAAGACCTTGGCGTTCATAATTAATTTTGGTAACTTGCGTACCATTAAGGAAGTAGCTAAACAATTAAATTGACCATTGGAAGATCAGGAAATGCCTGATAGGGAAGATCAGGAAAAAATCCTGTCCCAAATAGTGACATCCCTCCAGGAAGGCTTAGGAGAGCGCCTGGTGGCCATAGTTTTGTATGGCTCCCGAGCGCGTGGTCAGGCGCGCCAGTCCAGTGATTGGGACCTCTTTATCATTGCTTCGGATTTGCCGGCGCAACTCTGGGAGCGTCACATCCTTTTAAAACGTTTTCTTCCGGCGGCATATCGCGGCGCAGTATCTCTTTTGGCAAAGACTCCCCTGGAATTTGAAGAAAAGATTTCCTCTTTATATCTGGATATCGCACAGGATGGTCAAATTCTCTTTGATCCCCAAGGATATGCCCGACAGCGTTTGGCTGATTTGCAGCGCCTGATAGCGGAGACTGGCCTCTACCGTAAACAGTCTCCGGGTGGTGAGGTCTGGAGATGGCGGCAAAAGCCTCCGCAACCCTGGACAATTGAGTGGAGAGAATAAATTATGGCGATGAAGCGGGCGGACGGACTCCTTGGGAGTTGTTCGACCGGGACACAGCCCGACAAGCTCTTGACCTCGCAGAAGAGGTTGCTGAATTGTCTCAGCAGCTTTTGACCCTCGCCCCCTGACCCTCGCCCCCTGCTTTTACCAGCCGCTGCCGCCGCCGCCCCCGCCGCCGCCTCCGGAGAAGCCCCCGCCGCCACTGCCCGAAGAAGACCCCGGCGCCGTGGCGGAAGAAGCAATGGCCCCGGCAAAGGCGCTTCCCAGGTTGGAGGCAAACCTGGAACTCCCCAGGTCGCGATAGGAGCCGCCGTAGTACCAGGCGGGGGTGTAGCCCCTTTCCCCGGCTTGGGCCAGGACCTCGGCAAACTGCTCGCTCCACTCGTTTTCCACGTCCAGGGCCAGGGCGTAGGGCAAATATTTTTCGAAGAGCTCCGGGGTCTTCTCCGGGGGGTTAAGCAGGTTCAACCGCTCTTTTTCCGCCACTGAGAGGTAGAGCTTGAAACCCTCGATCTGGTCCATGACCTTGCGGCCCGAGAGGGTGGGGCTCTTGAGCAGGCGATAAAACAGGAAGTTCATTCCCGCCAGGACCACCAGCAAAACCAGGAGGGCCAGGGAGAAGTTGTGCTTCAGGAAAGGAGCGCCGAAAATTTTTAGGGCCAGAAAACCGAAAAATAAGAGGACCATGCCCGCGGTCCCGAGGTTTTTGAGAGAGCTAAAGGCAGAGGCGGTACCCCGGCCCCAACCGTTGACGGACCAAAAGGCCAACGCCCCGCAGGCCCCGGTCCAGAGGGCCAGCTTGAGGAAGGTGTCCCAGGCGCCGCCGTGGTTCATGGAGGCCAGGACCACGGCCCCCACCGCCAGAACGCTGAGGATCAAGCCGGTGACAAAGTGGTTGGCATTGCTGACGAAGTAGGCCTTCTCCAGCTCGCTTTTCAGGGTCTTCTTGAAGGCGTCCCGGGCACCCTGGATCAGGGAGTGATTTTTGTTCTTCATTTCCAGGTCGTTGCCCCCGGCAAAGAGCCGGTCCCCCAGGACCTGTTCCCCCTTGGAGAGGGCCTTGGCGTCCCCGCCCCGTTTATGCAGAATGTAATCCTTGCCGACGTTCTCAATGGTCAGATAGCCCTTAACCGCCATATCCACCAGGGCCGCGGCCACGGTGCGGTCGTCAAAGCCCATGCGCATTAGGAAACGGACGGATGGCGGCGAAAACCCCGGAGGCGGCGCAAACAGAGGAATAATCGTGCCCTCCTCCGGGTCCCGGCCCACCCGCACCCAGGATACCAGGTAAAATCCCAGAACCAGCAGAAACCCCGCCACCCCCATGACTTCGGGCAGGTGGTCCCGGAGAAAGAAGCCCATCTTATCGACCCCGCCCGGCGGGCGCACCAACCCCTTGGGCCAGGCCACGGCGATGGTCAGCCCGGAGCCGGGAGGGAGGTCCCGGGTGGCAGTGAAGATGATCTTCCCCGGCCCGGCTTCCCGGACCTGGAAGTCCCTTCCCTTGGCCCCCATGGGACCGGTATAGGCGCTGTGCTGGATGATCCTCGCGCCCTCCGGCAGTTCCACCACCGCCTGGGCGCCGGCTATGGGAAAGGTCCAGCCGTGGCCGGTGGCGTTCCAGTAAAGCTCGTCATACTCCGGGAAAAATCCCAACTGCCGGTCGGTGCGGTATTTGATGGTATATTCATACACCCCTGGGCGCAAAACCACGTCTTTCTGGCCCGCGTAAACTTTCACCCCGTTTGTCACGTATTCCAAATGGAAAGGCTCCGGCCGCCCGTCCCTAAGGACTTCCAGCACCTCAAAACCCACGGTAACCGTCTCTCCGGATTTATGCCGGTAGATGGTGGGAAAGTCCCGGACAATGCCCCGCTTGATTTTCACCCCGGCGCTTTCCACCTTGATGGTCTCGGTGACCGTCAGGGTGGCGTCCGGATGCACCTGCACGTGGCTTTGGAATCGGAGGATCTTCTCCCGCATGTACGCCGGCGGGGTGTAGGGTTTGGCGTTTTTAGGAGGAGTAGCGCCGGCGGCCGATATGGGAAAAAGGCAGAAGGCCGCCAGGGCCAGGAAAAAGGAACGTACCAGGGGTTTCATCACCGCGGCTCTCAGACCAAGCAAGGTTTCTGGGGCAACAAACTTAAACACCAAAATTCTTTATAACCGAAAACCGAAAACCGAAAACGGTATTTTTCAGCCGAAAGCCACCTTGGGCACGGCCCGGTCGCCGGCGTCTTCGATCTCAAAGTATTCCGCCGGGGTGAACTGGAACATGTTGGCCACCAGGTTGCTGGGGAAGGAGGCCACCAGGATGTTGAGATTCCGGGCCGCGCCGTTGTAATAGCGCCGGGCCAACTGCACCTGGTCCTCGATGTCCGCCAGGGATTGCTGCAACTGGATGAAATTTTGGGAGGCCTTCAGGTCCGGGTAGTTTTCCGCCACCGCGAAGAGGTTGCCCAGGGCCGCGCCCAGGGCGCCTTCCACCCGGCCTTTTTCCCCCAGGCTTTGGGCTTTGAGGCTTTGGGTCCGGAGTT
>DYJG01000320.1 GCA_020723225.1 Desulfobacca acetoxidans
ACGCCAACCCGGCCATCAAGGCGGTCTTCGTCCAGGCCAACGAGACCTCCACGGGTGTGTCGCACCCGGTGAAGGAGCTGGCGGAAGTGACCAAGACCCGGCCCGGCACCATCCTGGTGGTGGACGCGATCAGCGCGCTGGGCGGCTACTCCATCCCCATGGACAAATGGGGCGTCGACGTGGTGGTGGCCGGGTCCCAGAAGGCCATGATGCTGCCGCCGGGGCTGGCGTTTGCCGCGCTTTCTCCCAAAGCCTGGGGTTTCGTGAAGGAATCGAAATGCCCCAAGTATTATTTCAACTTCTCCAAGGCGCTCAAATCCGCGGAGAAGAACCAGACGCCTTATACGTCGCCGGTGTCTTTGATCCTGGGGCTCAAGGAAGTGCTGGGGAAGATCAAGAAGGTGGGGCTGGACAAGATTTACGCGCACAACGAGCGGCTTTCCAAGGCATGCAAGGCGGCCATGAAGGCCATGGGCCTGGAGCTGTACTCCAAGGATAATCCTTCAACGGTGCTCACCGCGGTGCTGGCGCCCGCGGGCGTGGACGGCCAGAAGGTGGTGGCGGAGCTTAGGAAGAAAGGCATCTGGATCGCCGGGGGCCAGGCCGAGGCCAAGGGCAAGATCTTTAGGATCGCGCACATGGGCTTCATCGACACGGTGGATCTGCTGGGCACCATCGGCGGCCTGG
Source organism: Desulfobacca acetoxidans (assembly GCA_020723225.1). Taxonomy (GTDB): domain Bacteria; phylum Desulfobacterota; class Desulfobaccia; order Desulfobaccales; family 0-14-0-80-60-11; genus SURF-52. The sequence continues at coordinate 688 of DYJG01000320.1, forward strand.
AAGAGGTGCTCACCGGCCTGGGCTACAAGGTGACGCCGGGCGTGGGGTTAAAGGCGGCGCAAGAGGTCCTGGCGAAGGAGGCGGCAGCATGAAGGTCCTGATCAGCGATAATCTGCACGACGCGGGGGTGGCGGTCCTGAAGGCCCAGCCCAATATCGAGGTGGTGAATCAACCGGGCATGAAACCGGAGGAGCTGAAGGAAGCCATCAAGGACGCGGACGCGCTGGTGATCCGCAGCGCCACCAAGGTGACCGCGGAGCTCATCGCAGGCGCGCCCCGGCTGAAAGTGGTGGGCCGGGCGGGCACCGGCCTGGACAACGTGGACATCCCCGCGGCCAGCAAGCACGGCATCGTGGTGATGAACACCCCCGGGGGGAACACCATCACCACCGCGGAGCACGCCCTCTCCCTGATGATGGCCCTGGCCCGGAACGTGGCCCAGGCCGCGGCGTCCATGCGGGACGGCAAATGGGAAAAGAAGAAATTCCAGGGGACCGAATTGTTCAACAAGACCCTGGGGGTCATCGGCTTGGGGCGCATCGGCTCCATCGTCGCGGACCGGGCCCTGGGGCTGAAGATGCGGGTGCTGGGGTATGACCCCTTCATCACCAAGGAAGCGGCCGGGGACCTGGGAGTGGAGCTGGTGACGCTGGACGATCTCCTGGCCCGGGCGGATTTCATCACCCTGCATACGCCGAAGACCAAGGAAACCGCCAAGATTCTGAACAAGAAGGCCTTCAAAAAGATGAAGCCCGGGGTGCGCATCATCAACTGCGCCCGGGGCGGCCTGATCGATGAAGAGGCCCTGCTGGAGGCTTTGAAGGAGGGCAAGGTGGCGGGCGCGGCCCTGGACGTGTATGAGACGGAGCCCCCGGCCGCGGAGTTCCCCTTGCGGGAGATGCCCAACGTGATCTGCACCCCGCACCTGGGCGCGTCCACGGAAGAGGCCCAGGCCAACGTGGCGGTGGCGGTGTGCGAGCAGATCGTGGAGCTGCTGCTGTACGGGACCATCAAGAACGCGGTGAACGCGCCGTCGGTGAGCCAGGAGACCATGGCCAAACTGAAGCCTTATCTGACGCTGGCCGAGGCCTTGGGCGCGTTCCAGGCGCAGATGACGGAAGGTGCCATTTCCGCGGTGAGCATCGCCTACATCGGCGAAGTTTCCAAGCTGGACACCAAGCCCCTGACGCATTCGCTTCTCAAGGGGATGCTCTATCCGGTGATGCACGATGAGGTGAATTACGTGAACTCCCCGGCCATGGCTTCCGCCCGGGGGATACACGTGAGCGAAGAGAAGGTGGAGTCCGCGGAGGATTTTGCGACCCTGATCCGCCTGACGGTGCGGGCCGGGAATGAAGAGAACTCGGTGGCGGGCACCATCTTCGGGAAGTACGAGCCCCGGCTGGTGCGGATCAACAAGTTCCGCCTGGAGGCCGTGCCCGAAGGCCATATGCTCTTTATCTACAACACCGACCGCCCGGGGGTGATCGGGGCCATCGGCTCCACCATCGGCAAGCATAATATCAACATCGCCCGGATGACCGTGGGCCAGGAGAAGGATCGGGGGCAAAACATCATCCTGCTCACCACCGACACGCCGGTAACCCCGGAATGTCTGAAAGACGTGGAGGCCCTGGAACACGTAGCTTTGGCCATCCAGTTGGAGTTGTAGAGCAAGCGCCCGTGGGGGCGGGTTTAAAACCCGCCCCTGCAATTTCGAGGAGGCAACATGGCCGCAGAAGAAGATAAAGGCTACACGGTTAAAGACCGGCGTTTCCTCCATATGAGCGAAGAAGAGAAGGCTAAGCTTCAGGAAGAGAAGGAGGGCCGACAGGCCGGCGAAGCAGAGGAAACATTCGAACACGCCGAGGCCGAGCCGCAGGTGCCCCTGCCGGAGATTACGTTTTCTTCCTTTCTTTTTTCTCTGAGCACTTCCGCGTTCGTGCACCTGGGGGCCGTGCCGGATCCGAGCACCGGCGAGGCCAGGAAGAATCTGCCCCTGGCCAAACAGACCATCGATCTTTTGGGGCTCCTCAGGGAAAAGACCCGGAACAACCTCAACAAGGAAGAAGAGGACCTGTTCGATCATCTTCTGTACGATTTAAGGATGCGGTATATAAAGGAAACCGGATAGGTCCTTCCGGCTTTGATGGATAAAGCAGGGGGAAAAGGGGAAAAGGGAAAAAGGGGAAACGGGATTTGACTCGGAAAATTTCTTCCCCTTTTCCCCTCTTCCCCTTTTTCCCTTTTCCCCCCAGAATGAAGCCAATGACTCTCTTCCCAAAATCAAGATTGATTAACTTCCCCCAAGCATGACTCGGCCTCTGCGCAAATTGACGGTTTCTCCCGACGCCGGGGGCATCAGGGTTTTTTGTCCGGCCAAGGTCAACCTCTATCTCCGGGTTTTGGGGCGGCGCACCGACGGCTACCACGATTTGCTTTCCTTCATGCAGCCGTTGAGCTTGGTCGATGAGCTGACCGTCAGTCCGGCTCCCCCGGGCATCTTTCTGGATTGCGACCAACCGGGCATACCCAAGGGGCCGGGGAACCTGGTCTGGCAGGCGGCCCTGGAGTTCCAACGGGCCACAGCGCGGAAAGTGGGGGTCCATATGGTCCTGGAGAAGAGAATCCCGGCGGCCGCGGGCCTGGGAGGGGGGAGCAGCGACGCGGCCGGAGCCTTGCTGGCCCTGAACGCCCTGAATGATGAGCCGCTGACGGCCAAGGCTCTCCAGAGCCTGGCCGGGGGGTTGGGCGCGGACGTGCCCTTTTTCCTGGGCAAGGGCGCGGCCGTGGCCCGGGGCACCGGCACCGAGTTGTCTCCCTTACAATTGCCGGCATACTGGTACCTCCTGCTGAATCCCGGGGTGCGGGTTTCCACCCGTTGGGTGTACGAAAGTCTGGACCTGAAGGCCTTAAAAGGGTATAAGATTCTGGGGGAGAAGGACTGGGACCCGGACCAGCCGGGGACCTGGGTCCATAACGACCTGGAAAGCGTCACCTTGAAGCAGTATCCTCAATTGGGGACACTGCTGGATACCCTGGAGCGCCTGGGAGCCCGGGCCCGGGGCATGTCCGGCAGCGGCCCGACCCTCTATGGGTTGTTTCCCGGCCTGGATGCGGCCCGGGAGGCAGGACAAATACTGCGGGAGACTTTTTCAGGTTGGATGGCCGTGGCCCGGGGCCTGACGGGTAAGGAAGCCGAAGCTGATTGGGGAGAGCAGGTATGGATGGTTTAAAAATCTTCACCGGCAACGCCAACC
>DYJG01000321.1 GCA_020723225.1 Desulfobacca acetoxidans
TGGAGGACATCCTGGAGGAACTCTTCGGGGAGATCGCCCAGGAGTTCAAAGTGGAAGAAAAGCTCCTGGAGGAGGTCGGCCCCGGCAGGTGGCGGGTCAAGGCCGCCATGTCCCTGGAGGATTTTAATACGGCTTTGGGAACGGAACTGCCCGGTGATGAATTCGACACCATCGGCGGCTTTATCCTCAACCTCTTCGGGGAGCTGCCTCACGAAGGCGACCGGATCTCCCACGGGGACCTGCGGTTTAAGGTGGTCAAAAGGAAGGGCACCCGGATTCTGGAGTTGGAGGTCCGCCGGCGGCAGTCATGATAATCGGCCTGTTTCTCATCTTCATCCCCTTTCTCCTGCTGGAGGCCTTTTTCTCGGGTTCGGAGATCGCCTTGATCTCCGCCAACCGCCACCGCTTGCAGGAGCGCGCGGAGCAGGGCCATCGGGGCGCGGCGTTGGCCTTGAGTTTGCTGAATGCCCCCGAGCGCCTGGTGGCCAGCACTCTCCTGGGCTCCAACCTGGCCGAAATCAGCAACAGCATCCTGGTCACCGCGTTTTTGATCGAAGCCCTGGGGGAGTCCGCGGGGGAATTGGTGGCAGCCATGCTGCTGCCGCCCCTGATCCTGATCCTGGCGGAAATTACGCCCAAGTCCATCGGCCGCCAACTGGCCGACTCCCTGGCCCAACGCCTGGCCCCTTTTCTCTGGGCGGTGTCCAAGCTCCTCTACCCGGTAACCGTCATTTTTGCGGGTTTGAGCCGGGTGATCCTCTTTCTCACCGGCTCCCGCCACCCCAGCAAGATGCCCTTTATCAGCCGGGAAGACCTGCACCTGGTGGTGAAAAAAAGCGGCCCGGAAGTGGACCTGGAAACCCCGGAGCGGCGCATCATCCACCGTATTCTGCATTTCAGCCTGCGGACCGTGAAAGAGGTGATGGTGCCCCTGGTCCGGGTGGCCGCAGTGCCCGATACCCTGACCGTGGCCCAGGCCCTGGAGGAATTCCGCACCTCCCGCTTTTCCCGGCTGCCGGTGTACCACCGCCGCATCGACAACCTCATCGGCGTGCTCCACGCCTTTGATCTCCTGGGCGAAGAAACCCCGGAGCGCTCCGTCAGGGCTTACATGCGCCCGTTAAAATACGTGCCGGAGCTGAAAAAGATCGACCGGCTGCTGGCGGAGATGCAGCGCCAGGCCGTGCATCTGGCCGCGGTGGTGGATGAATACGGCGGCGCGGTGGGCATCGTCACCATCGAAGACCTCCTGGAAGAGATCGTGGGGGAAATCGCCGATGAATTCGACCAGGAGGTGGCGCCTTATAGAAAGCTGGGTGAGGGGCATTACCTGATCGCCGCGCGCATGGAAATCGGCGCCCTCAATGAAGCCCTGCACCTGGATCTCCCCCCCGGGGATTACGAAACCCTGGCCGGGTTCCTCATCGCCCAATTGGGGGACCTGCCCCGGCCCGGCGACCACCTGCAATACCGCAATCTCCGGTTCACCGTGCGCCAGGCCGACTCCCGGACCCTGAAGGAGGTGGAGCTCTTTGTCGAACCCAAATCCGTCTGAACGCTGGGCCTTTTTCGACTGTTTCTCCGGCATCAGCGGCGATATGACCCTGGGGGCCTTGATCGACCTGGGTCTGGAGGTCTCTGACCTGGAGGCGGTTGCCAACCTCCTCGGCCTGGAGGAAGTGCGTTTTGAAGTCCAAAGGGTCACCAAGGAGCACCTAAGCGGAGTGCTGGTGAAGATCACCGGCCCCCACCACCAGCCCCACCGGACCTACCGGCACATCCGGGACCTGATCTCCGCCGCAAACCTCAGCCCCCGGGTAAAAGACCTGAGCCTGAAGATGTTTGGCCTCCTCGGGAAGGTGGAGGCCCGCATCCACGGCCAGCCCCTGGAGGAAGTGCATTTCCACGAACTGGGGGCCCTGGACACCCTGGCGGACGTGGTGGGCGTGGCCTTTGGCGTGGAAAAACTGGGGATCACCCGGGTCTTTTGCAGCCCCCTGCCCCTGGGTTGGGGCATGATCTCCGCGGCCCACGGCCGGCTCCCCAACCCCGCGCCCGCGGCCCTGGAATTGCTGCAAGGTCTTTCCATTTATGGCACCGACCTTCCAGGAGAACTGGTGACCCCCACCGGCGCCGCGATCCTCCAGGCCCTGGAGGCCGAAAGCGAACCTTGCCCCCGCCTGCGTCTGGAGAAAGTGGGCTACGGCGCGGGTTCCCGGGACCTGCCGGGGCATCCCAATCTGCTCCGCGTATACCTGGGCGAACCGTTGATTCAGGCCCCGGCCCTGAAAGAACGCGTCCTGGTCCTGGAAACCCACATCGACGACATGAACCCGGAGCTGTACGAGCCTTTGATGGCCGCGCTCTTCGCCGCGGGGGCCCTGGACGTGGCCCTGGCCCCCATCCAGATGAAGAAAAACCGCCCGGGAGTCCGCCTCACGGTCATCGCCCATCTTGCGGCCCGGGAAGGCTTGCTGGAGCGCCTCTTCCTCGATTCCACCACCCTGGGGGTCCGGGTCCAGGAAATGGAGCGCATCGCGGCCCACCGCCGCTTAAAGACCATCAACACCCCCTACGGCCCGCTGAGGGTCAAGGTCATGGAATACGGCGGGCACCGCCGGGTCATGCCGGAATACGAGGCATGCAAGGAGATGGCGGAGAAGCAAGGTATTCCGCTAATCGAAGTCTATCGTTTGGTTGAGAAAAGTTGATGAGATGCGATTTGAAGATAGTGATCAGTGATCAGTAATCAGTAAAAAAACTGATCACTGATCACTGATTACTGATTACTAACCCCGACCCCTTACCCCTGCTCACCATGCCAACAACCAACGACATCTTCCTCACCTTCCTTCACCTGGGAACCACCGCCTTCGGCGGCCTGGCCATGATCGAACCCATCCGGCAGCGGGTGGTGGAACAGAAAAAATGGCTCAGCCAGACGGAATTTCTGGACGGCCTGGCCCTGTGCCAGATGCTGCCCGGGGCCACGGTGGTGCAATTGGCGGCTTATGTGGGGCGGCGGCTGCATGGAGTTAAAGGCTCACTGGCCGCGGCGGGAGCGTTTATCTTCCCCGGCTTCGTCCTCATGCTGGGACTGTCTTTCCTGTACTTTAAATACGGCAATCTCCCCTGGGTGCAGACGGTATCCCGGGGTTTGGCCGCCGCGGTCATCGCCCTGGTGTTGCAGACCTTGTGGAACCTGGGCCGGGCCGCGGGCCGCCATTGGCTGGATTGGTCCATCGCCTGCCTGGCGCTGTTGGCCTTATCGCTTCAGTTCAATTATCTCCTGGTCTTTCTGGCCGCGGCTTTAGTCAGGTTATTCATAGGGGTTAAGTTTGACCCTGAGGAGGAATCCCCTCAGGGAACGGCATGGGAAAGCGGACCCTTGCCGGGATCAATCCTGCTGCAAGTCTCCCTATCGTTGCTCTCCATTGCCGCGTTGGTAACGGTTTTGTTCCAAATCGACCGGGTCATGGGGCAAATGGCCCTGATTTTCATCAAGATCGGGGCCGTCAGCTTCGGCGGCGGCTATGTCATGATCCCCATCCTCCAATGGGAGGTGGTGGACCATTTCGGCTGGCTCACCCTGCGGCAGTTTCTGGACGGCATCCTTCTGAGCTACGCCACTCCCGGCCCTTTGCTGATCCTGGCCGCGTTCGCGGGTTTCTGTATCAAGGGGCTGCCCGGCGCGCTGGTGGGCACCATCTTCGTCTTTTTGCCCCCCACCCTGATGATCATTTTTCTGACCCCTTTTTACCAGGCTATTAAGGAGGCCAAATGGATGCGCCAGGTGATCCGGGGCATCCTGGCTGCGCTCGTCGGCTTTCTGGTCCTGGTGCTCTGGCAGATGGGCCGGGCCGCGCTCGTCGACTGGCGGACTTTGGGGATGATGCTGGCCGGCGCCGCGGCCCTCATCGGCCTGAAGATCAACCTCCTCTGGGTCA
>DYJG01000322.1 GCA_020723225.1 Desulfobacca acetoxidans
CGCGAACTGATGCACTCCCAGGAATTTATCCGGGTGGTTCTGGCCGGGGCCCTGGCCCTGGCGAGCTATCTGTATGACCAGGCATACGGGCCGGGCACCATCCCCGGTCTGATACTGGTTTTAACCTCTGTGGTTCTGAACGGCGTCCCCATTCTTTGGGGCGCGGCCACCGGACTCTGGCGCCGCCAGGTGAACGTGGATGAACTGGTGAGCCTGGCCATTATCGCCAGCCTGTGGCAGGGGGAATTTCTCACTGCCGCGGTGGTGAGTTTTGTCATGGTCATGGGGTCCTTAATAGAACAGGCCACCAGCGACGCGGCCCGGCGGGCGATTCACTCCCTCATGGACCTCTCGCCCCAGACGGCCACCGTCGTCGTGGGCGGCAGCCTGGAGACCAGGCCCGTCTCCGAAATTAAGGTGGGCGACCTCGTCCTGGTGAAGCCGGGCGAAAGGATTCCGGTGGATGCCGTGGTGCGGAAAGGAGCCACCACGGTGGACGAGTCCCCGGTCACCGGCGAGTCCATTCCCCGGGATAAGACCACCGGTGATGCGGTTTTTACCGGCACTCTAAACCATAACGGGGTGGTGGAAATCGAGGCCGTGGCCGTGGGGGAGGATACCACCCTGGGCAAGGTGATTCGCCTCGTCTCGGAGGCTGAGGCCCACAAGCCGGAAGCCATCAGATTGATCGACCGCTACGCCCGCTGGTTCACCCCCTTGATCCTGGCTTGCGCCGGGGCAGCCTGGGGGCTGACCGGAGAATTGAACCGGGCCGTGACCGTGCTCATCGTCGGCTGTCCCTGCGCCCTGATCCTGGCCGCGCCCACCGCCATCGTGGCCACCATCGGCAGGGCCGCGCGAGCCGGCATCCTGGTCAAAGGCGGGGAATTCCTGGAAGCCGCGGCCAGGGCCCAGGTGATACTGTTTGACAAGACCGGGACCCTCACGGAAGGAAGGCCCCGGGTAGACGACGTTATTTCCGTGGAGGGGGTCGAGGCTAAAGAAGTTCTGACTCTGGCGGCCTGCGTGGAGCAGCACAGCACCCATCCCCTGGCCCGGGCGGTGATGAAGGCCGCGCACTACGCCAGGGTCACCATCGGCCAGGTGGAGGAGATGTGCGCTAAGATCGGCCTGGGCGTCCGGGCCTGCGTCCAGGGGAGAATGGTGGAGGTGGGCAGCGCCCAGCTCTGCGGCGGGGGCACGACTATTCCTATGGATTTGCAATACTCTTTGGAGCGGATCAAAGACCGGGGCGCCACTCCTCTGATGGTGTATCGAGACGAGCAGCCCCTGGGCATCATCAGCGTGGCGGATCGGGTGCGACCGGCCGCGGCCGGGACGGTTAGGCAGCTCCACTCCCTGGGGATGGAACAGATCGGCCTGCTGTCGGGGGACCATGAAAAATCTGCGCAGACGATTGCCCAAGCCGTGGGCGTGGACCATTCCTGGGCGGAGATGAAACCCGAAGACAAGCTGGAGGTCATCAAAGACTTTCAAAAAAGAAGCAAAGTGGTGATGTTCGTGGGGGATGGGATCAACGACGCCCCGGCCCTGGCGGTTGCGGATGTGGGCATCGCCATGGGAGCCGCGGGCACGGACGTGGCCCTGGAGACCGCGGACATTGCCCTGATGAACGACGACATCGCCAAAATCCCCTTCCTGGTCCGGCTCAGCCGCCGCATGCTCCGCATCATCAAAGGAAACCTGGCCTTCGGCCTGTTTTTCAACGCCCTGGCGGTTTTGGCCAGCGGCAAAGGCTGGCTTAGTCCCATGGCGGGGGCCGTGGTCCATAATGTGGGTTCCATCCTGGTAGTCATGTCCTCGGCCAGCATTGCCTTCACCCGCAGTAAAACCGGGAGAGTGCCTTGAACTAAAGTTCATCTGTCCGCTCCCGGCATCGGCCCGGTTACGGCTTCCCTGTTAAAAGGCGATGACACGCTTTTTGCCGCGTTCCTCTATAGTGAGTTTGTCGAAATACGTCACCGAATCGGCCTTGGTCCAGAGGCCCACAAAGCCGGTTAGCGGCCTCTCGGCGGTGTATTCCAGGAGCAGTGCGCCGTCCAGATAACCTTTCAGGGTATTGCCCTTAATCTCCACGGCAATCAGGTACCATTGGTCTTTTTTAATCTCATGCTGCACGGTGGCCCGGGTCAACCGCTTGTTATTGACGTATTCGAAGAGCATGACGTTACCTTCCAGGGCGTTGATCCGGAGGACGAAGTAGTTGTTGATGTTGCGGATGCCGCAGGCCAGGCCCCCGGCCTGGTCGATGCTGCCGGCCACGGGTTTGACCTGCGCCTTAATGGCGGCGTCCGCGACTTCGCTGTCCTTGGCGATGGCCAGGGGGAAGTGAAAATAGGCCTCGATGTTATCCAGGAGTTCCTGATACCTGGCCCCCATCATCTTGCCCATGAAGTTGGCCATGCCCGCAGTAATGCTGCTGCCGTACTCCGAGCCGTCTTGCAGAAGGAGAACGCGCCCCTCCTCCTTAACTCGCTTCCAGTTGCCGGTGTGGGTGTAAAAGCCGGGTATCCTGATCTCCTGAGACTGATTGAGAAAATCATAGTCACCGGCAAAGAACGCCTCGATCATCCGGGTCATTTCGGCTTCATTGGCGATGGCCATGTCCAGCAGGCGGCTGCAGGCCAGGAGCCGCCCCACCTGGTCCAGGGCACTTTCCATGGAGCGGCGGTCAAGACCGGTAAGAGAGGCCTCCAATAGATCACCCGTGACCTTGATCTTAAAGTTGAGCATGAAAAGGACGTTGCCCAAGAAGTTGAGGCGCAGGGATTTGCCGTAGTAGGTGCCCGCGCCCCCGGCAAATTGCAGGGAAATGTGGTTCTCGTCGGGAATGTCGCTTAAAAACGCGTCCAGGTTGGCGAAGTGGTAGCCGAACTTGGCGCTCAGGTTCACATACTCCCGGGAAAGAATGGCGTAGCTGTCTCCCCCCGGCAGATTCTCAGGCCCAGTCATGACTCCCCGGGCCATGAGTTGCATGAAATTCCCGGCATCCACGGCCACGCTGCCCGTCCAGGTGATGCCGGGATGGCAGAAGCCCTTCCACAAGGCGCGCATAGGTAAAGATTCCAAATGATCCCGGGTGACTTCGTCACAGGTGGTGAGTCCTGGTCGCAGCCCTCCCCCCAGGTCGATGAGGTGCAGGACCAGGGGAATGTCGGTGGTCAGTTTGACGGAGACGACCCCCTCAACCCCCTCCTCGGAAAGCCCGAACATCTCTTTCACCACCTTCTCGTGGGCGAAGCGGATGACGTCATGGACGGTTTGACATCCTGACGGCGCAAAGGAAGGGGTTTGCGGGTCGGTGAGGTTCAGGGGCGCCACCTTATCCAGGAAGGCCCGCATCCGCCGGCGCAGGGGGCTGTCGAACAGATGCCTTTTCATCGGCTTGGCCGCGGCGGCCAGTTCGGGGATGATCCCCTGATAGACGGCGCCCCGATCGGCCACTAAGGAGATGGGCTCACCCTCGGACAACCGGGTCGTGGCCTGGCCGGTATCGAACAGGGCCGGCACCCCGAACTCCCGGGCCACGGACGCCAGATGGCTGGTAACGCTGCCGATGTCGGTGATGATCCCCTTGATCTTCCCCATGAGGCGGGCATGATCGGGGGAGGCGGTGCGAGCCACCAGGATGGCGTCCTCCGGGAGGGGACGTGATTGGTCCCCCGCGGCCAGGTGGATCCGGCCCACCGCGATGCCGGGAGAGGCAACCTGGCCCCCGGAGAGCAGGACCGGGTGATCTGGAAAATCCCGGGGCAGCGCCTCGGGTTCGGGTTTGCCCTGAACCAGTCCCAGGGGCCGTGATTGGAGAAAATAGAGCTTCCCCTGTCGGTCCACGGCCCATTCCACGTCCTGGGGGGCTTGGCAATATTCTTCAAGCCGTAGGCCATAGCGGGACAGGGCCAGGACCGTGTCGTCGTCCAGG
>DYJG01000323.1 GCA_020723225.1 Desulfobacca acetoxidans
CGAACTGCTGAAGCCGCCGCCGGGGGACGCGGTGTTGCGCCAGAGCCGGGCCTGGAAGGTGCTGGAGCGGGTCTTAAAGCACATCACGCCTCTTAATCTCCTGGACCCCCGAGGAGATAACTTCCGGGCGGAGAATTGCGCCACCTACCACGATATGACTCGCTTTGCCCACGAAAAGGCGATGACGGAGCTCTTCCAAATTTCCGCCCAGGATCCGGAGGAGGACGGCAGCCGGCGCCTGTGCAGCCGTCTGCCCCTGGAAATCCACGTCATCGACCTGGGCGGGGGGCTGGCCCCGGAAGCCAAAGACCTGAGAGCGGTTAAGCCGGTACACTTGCGCTCCCGGCCTATGGTGGCCTACTGGCGGGGAGTTGAAGCCGTGGGCTGGCGCGGCCCCCGGCCCGTGGACCTGGCCGGGTTCATGTCGGTGGTGATGAACGCGGCCTCCGACGTCAATATCCGGGAGCGGCTGCATGAGAAGAACTTTGCCATCATTGCCTCGGATTATCTGAACCTGTCCAACCGCCTGGGGTTCCATTTCGCCACCATTGAAGCCTTTTTGGGGACTCCGGAGGAAAGCTATGTGATTCTCTCTTTTCAGGGGGGCGGCGCGGAACTCGAGAGGCGGCGGCGCCGGGTGCAGTTCCTGGCCAAGGTCTTGCAGCGTCTGGATTTTCGGGTGTGGACCAAGGAGGATTCCCTGGCCGCGCGCAGCGATGGCTATGACGCCGCCATCATGGAGGAGAAGCTGGAACTCCTGGGGAGGCTGATGATGGTCAGCAAGCAGTTGGATATGAGCATGCTGACGGAAGAGAGCGTTGATCAGTATTATCGGGAATTTTTTGCGGAGGCCCAAGATTTTAAAAAGTAATGCCGAGAGATCGGGGAAGAGGTTATAATTGGGGTGAAAAGGGAAAAAGAGGAAAAGGGGAAAAGGCGAAGAGTAAAAACCTCTTCCCCTTTTTACCTTTTTCCCTTTTCACCCCGAAAAAGAACAGCGTCGGCTGAAAGCAGCCTGCGAGCCGCAAACCAAGGAGGTCCATAAATAATGGGACGTATTCTGGCCGTCGATGACGAACTGGACATGTTGGCCTTGCTGAAAATGATCATTGAAGGTTATTCCGAGCAGCAGGTCACGGCGACCAATAACCCCGTGGAAGCGGCGGAGCTTCTGGATAAGGAAAAATTCGACCTGATCATCACCGATCTCAAGATGCCGGGCATGGACGGCATGGAACTGTTGGCCGCGGCCCGGAAAAAAGATGAAGACGCCCTGGTCATCGTCATCACCGCCTACGGGTCCCTGGAATCCGCAGAGGAGGCCATGGCCCAGGGGGCCTATGACTTCATCACCAAGCCGTTTAGGAAGGAGCAGATCCTCCTGGCCATCGACAAGGCCATGCGGTGGCGGGAGATGGTGCGCCAGAACAAAGAACTGAAAAAACGCCTGGAAGCGGAAAAATAGCAACCGTTTAGGAAATATCTCTATTTTCTTATGGTGTGGAGGTTTAACGGATGGAATGGTTGATCGTTATTGCCGTCATATTACTGGTGATTATTGGTAAATTCGGCGGCTGCTGAGGCAAATGAACCCGGGCTTGGTTCAAGCCCTTAATACCAAGTTCGTTTTCTCTAACAACAAGCTAGAAGATGAGCGGCGTTTATCGGCGTGCATCGGCGGTTAATATTTAACCGCCGATAAACGCAGGTGGACGCCGTTTATACTGAGCGACTTAATTAACCGCGCTTAGCATTCTCTGCGTCCTCTGCGTCTCTGCGAGAAACCTTTTTATCTCGCAGAGACGCAGAGAGCGCAGAGATGAAAAATGCGCAATTATTTATGACGCTATGTATAGATGGCGGGCGGGATTATTTATTAATTACTTTATTTGCGGGTTTTCCGGAGCAGGGCGCGGCAGGGTGGCGGCGGCAGCGATGCGAACCAGAGGGAGTCTGCCGCCCGAATGCCGATGGGGAGCCGGGGAGAAAAATTCAGGACTAACCGGACTCCAACATCACCAGGGTCGTATAGGGTTGTTCCGACCCGGCCGGGAAATCGAGCACCAGGTCGCCGGGGAAGCCCTGGGTGTCGTCGCTCAGCAGGGCGTAATCCCCCTTGACCAGATGTTTGTTTAATTGTTCCAGCCGGTCGTCGTCATATTCTTCGCCCATCTCCAAAAAATATTGGGGGGTATAACTCACGGCCCAGGCCCGTTTGGCTTTCAATGGCTTTTGCATGCCCGCATCCTTTCTGCTGAGAAGTTCAAAATTCAAGGTTCAAAGTTTAAAGTTAGGCGTTACTCATCGGTAATTATTAATAATTTCCTTGGTTGGCCGATCCTCATGAATAACCGCCTTGACGACTCTATAGATGAAAGACCAAGGTTAATTACAAATTAAGATTTTCCATGAGCGATGCAAGGGGGGGTAACTTGTAACCTTCCCACGCCTCAAGGGCAGCCATCCATAGACCATCGGCATTTTCTCTGCAGTGACTTTGAACTTTGAACCTTGAACTTACGCAGCAATCCGGGCAAGAAAGGTCCCCAAGGCTCCTGCGCCTCAAGTGCGGCTGCTGATCAACATCAGGCCCGCGCCCGCATGGAGCGCGGCCACCAGGTACAGGGTCGGGGCCACGCCCCAGACCGGCAGCACCACCAGGCTGATCCCCAGGGAGCCCAGGGTGGCCCCCAGGAGGTCCGCGGCATAGAGAATCCCGCCTTTGCCGCCGGCTTCCGGCCGGGTGTGGATCCAGAGCGCGGCGCTGCCGGCAAAAACCGCGCCTCCCAGGGCGCCCACCAGGGCCAGAAGAATAGAGTAGGCCGCCTGCATTGTCCACTCCCCGCCCGGCCAGGAAAACCCGGGGAATAAAGGCAGAGACAGGGCTAACCCCAAGGCCAGAAAGGCCATGGCCCCCTGAAGGACCGCCAGGAGCCGCAACCCTTTTCCCCCGGCCCCCCCGGGGGCCGCCCGGGTCTTCATCACCTTAGCGCCCCAGGCCGCGCCCAGGGCCATCCCCCCCATGAACGCCGCGATCAGCAGGCCCAATTGCCGGTATAGATACCCCAGTTGAATCTGAAACAGAATCAAAATCACGATTTCCAGGGCCATGGTCCCCAGGCCCACGGCCATTACCTGGCAGAGATAGAGAGGCCCGGCCCGGCGGCGGAGAAACAACCCCAGGAGCAAGGCCGCCGGCAGCAGAAGGCCTCCCAAACCCAGAAGGGAGCGGTCCTTGAGGAAAAGCAAGACTTCCTTCAGGGGCAGCCCTTCCTGGACGCCGCTCAGGGCCAGGTCATAAAAATAACACCGGGGATTGAGGTCGGTGTTCGTCTCCGGGGCCTGGCTCTCCAGGATCTTACGCAGGTACTCCTGCCGCGGGCGGGAAAGATCCTGGAGCAGGTAGTAGTCCCGGACATATTCCAATTTTAGCTGCCGCGCGGCAATCCTGGAGGCCAAAATCTCCGGGTCCGCCACCAGGGCGCCGGGGGTGGGGCTGGCAAAGAATCGCGCCTGTTCCCCCGGGAACACCAGAACCTCGGGGAAGACTTCCCGCAGGGTGTGGTAAGTAAGGCCCAGATACGCGGCTCTTAAGGGCTGGAGGGACGCGGCGGAGCCGGCCAGAGCGAAGCTGAAGACCCCGCCGGGCTCCAGATGTTTGGCCACCAGCGCGAAAAACTCCCGGGTATAGTAACGGTTCAGTTGGGCGTTATGGGGCCCCGGCAGGGCCATGAGGATGACGTCGTAGCGCCTCTCCGTGGCCGCCAGGTAGCGGCGGGCGTCCTGATAAATGAAGCGGACTTTGGGGGGCTGAACCGCGGCCAGCACCTGTTGACCCAGGGCCACCAATTGGGGGTCCAGTTCCACGTAGTCCAATTGGGCGACGCTGGCGGTTTTCAGGATCTCCGGCGCCAGCCCCGGGGACCCGCCTCCC
>DYJG01000324.1 GCA_020723225.1 Desulfobacca acetoxidans
GTTGAGCTTCTTGAACGAAAACTTACTTTGATAATTGTTTATTATCGACTCATCTTTGTCAAAAATAAAAATATCTGGCTTTATTGAATAATAACAACAAATTTGATCTACAATTTCAACACTTCCCAAATATATGCTACTTTTTAAAAAATTATTCTGAATATTGTATAGCCGAGTATCTTTAAAATATTTATGAATTCTTTCTTTAATAAAATCTTTTATAACATAACTATAACATCCGCAAAAAACATCTGCATAACTAAATTCTCGTTTCTCTTTTTGCTTTAATAACCACTCTGTAACTTCAATTAGCCATGAATGTTTTAATATATCCCCAATGTTTCCAGGATCATACTTAATATTTTGCTCGCAGTTCATGTACAGCCGCCTACAGTTTCGAATAATTAGCTCTCCTGCTGCAAATCCTGGTTTTCCTTTCCCAGGGTTTCGGCCAGGAAACGGTCGTATTTCTCTTTTTTATCAGACAACCGTCTTTTTAGCAAAATGGTATCGATGTTCCAGGTCCGGGATTTGGAAATACCGAAAAAGATGCGGCCATCCGCGGAGAAGCGGTACTCCCATAAAGGGCCTTGAAAATGCTCCAATTCCTGGGTGGCGAACCTGGCCAGGGTCTTTGGGGGCAGGTTGCCTCCGGACGACAACGCTTCCAAGCTCATTTTGTTGATTTTGGCCAGGCCGTCCGGCAACGACGGGAAAATATCGGGCGCGTCCTGAATATCCGTAAGGTTTTGCATGGCCCGGGGCGAAAAAGACAGATTTTTATAATAGGAAGTCAGCCAGAAGGCGTTGAGCCGGAGTCTTCCCTTGGCCTTGTTGATTTTTTGCAGGTACAGGGAGGCCTGGGCCAATTTTTCCGCCTCTTCCAGGCGGGAGAGAATATCCGACTTCTCCGCGGCGATTTTTTGCCGGTCCCGGTTGAGGGAGCGGAGCTTGGTCAAGGCCTTGCTTTCCTGAATCTGGGCCTTTTCCAGCTCCACCTGCAGCTCTTCGTTCCGGTCGGACTCGGTTTGCAGCTTTTCTTCCAGGTTCCGGACGTTGTCCTGGGCCTCCTGGGCCGCAGCCTTGGCCCTGGACTGATTCTGTTCCAGCAATTTCATTTTCAGGTCCAGGGCGTTGCGGTTGATTTCCAACATTTGGATGCGCAGGTTCCGGGCCTCGATTTCCACCTTGAATTGCTCGTTCTGGGCCCGGCGGAAGTGGTTCTGATAAATGGCGGTGATTAAACAGATGGCCCCGAACCCCACCACAAACATCAGATAACTGAGAAGGGTATAGACATAACCGGCAGAGGCCGCGCGTTGCCAGTCTCCGAGCAAGTTGCGCCGCGTCCACAGGTTATCCAGGAAAGACTGCAACTGCGGCTTATCCCAAAAATGTTCCCTCCACCCCGGATCCTCATCTTCCGGTAACAGCCAGGAGGATAACGCCGCGGCGCCGGACTCCGGTCTCGGGATTTGCTGATATTCCGGGAAAAATTGCGGGCTGGGTTGGGTTTCCCCGGAGAAACCGAATTGTTGGGAAAACGTCCCGGAGGGGAGATGATAACTCAACAACCTCTCTTTCGCCAGGTTGCTTTGCCAATTCATTTTATTGATTTGCAGCGTAATTAACAACATTACCAGGCAGATGAATATCCAAACGGCGAACCAGATAATGAAAGGATGGTAGAATTTATTCTTCATGACCCGCTATTATTCCGGAAGATCCTGAACCAGCAACCAGGGGCAGATTACTTTCCCGTTGACAGGATAATCACCGTCACTTCCCTGATGTCCTGGTACTGGGGGGTGGAGCCCATCATTTTAACCCCGCCGACAAAAGGGCGCTGCACTTTGGCCCAATTCCGGGAAGTCACCAGGTCTTTAGCCCCGTCAAAGATAAAGTAAGCTTCCTGAAGCTCCTTGCCGCCGGGAAGCTTTTGGGGCCCCCGGCCTGCCTGGCCGGGAATTTTGTACTCCCGGCCCAAACCCCGGTAGAAGGCCGCGACCTTCTCAAAGGGGGCGTCGGTCAGGTAGATGGTGGGCGCCATCCCCGGGGGATGCAAGGGACTCTGGGCTGCGGCCTGGCGGACTTCCCGGGTGACGGCCTCATCCACCTTGGCGCCGGGGTAGGGTTTAAAGTCCGCAGCCGGAGCCGCGGCTGCCCAGGCTAACAGCAGCCCCGCCCAAGCTGTAAATATTCGCTTTACTAGTATCATCGACATTACGGTTCTTTCTGATTAGAAAAGCCTCTCCTGCTTGGGGGTCCGCCGCTCCTCCAGGCCATTCTTGATCTCGGTGAGGGTCTCGTTAATCCGAAAGAAGATGATCAGGATCTCGCAATAAATCCTCACGGCGATGGGTCCCAAAAACAGCAGGAGCACCCCTTTCACCACATTGGGGCCGCCTGCGTATTGCCCCACGCCGGTGAGAATATAGATCATCCCGGCGATCACGCAGACCGCCACCCCCAGCCAGAAGACGGCCTGAATGATGACGGGGGTAAGCATGGTGCGGAAGGCCAGAAAGTCTTTCATGGTTCCTCCTTTTAGCAGGGACCAGGGGTCAGGGGCCAGGAGCCAGCAGACCGTTGCGAGTTAAAAAAAGCTGCGTCTTGATCGGTGATCACTAATCACTGATCGGGCCACCGATCACTGACCCCTGGCCACTTTCTCTGGCCCCTGGTCCCTGATCCCTGGCTACTAAATCTGCGCCGCGTGGAGGTGCGGGTCCTCGATGCGGTAGAAGACCGCGGGCGGAGAGACGATGGGCAGCCGGTCGATTTCCCGGAGGGCCTGCCTGGCGTTGGCCTCTTTGGCTTCGTGGGTGATCATGACGATGGGCACCGCGCCTTTGACTTCCCGGCCCTTCTGGATCACCGCGGCGATGCTGATGTCGTGTTTTCCCAGGATGCCGGAGATTTGGGAGAGAACCCCGGGGCGGTCCAGGGCCGCGAAGCGGAAGTAGTAGTTGGTCACCACCTCATCCAGGGGTTTGATGTTCCGGGGAGATTCCAGGGCCCCGTCGCACCCCAAGGGCGGCACCCGGCGTTTCACCCCCCGGATCAGGTTCCGGGCCAGGTCCAGGATGTCGCTCACCACCGCGGAGGCCGTGGGCATCATCCCCGCGCCCTGGCCGTAGAGCAGAATGGGACCCACCGCGTCCCCGGTGAGGTGCACGGCGTTGAACGCGCCGTTGACGTTGGCCAGCATGTGGTCCCGGGGGATGAGGGTGGGGTGCACCCGGGCCTCGATGGTGTCCCCGTCGTTTCTGGTGATGGCCAGGAGTTTCACGCAATAGCCGAATTCCCGGGCGAACTGCAGATCCAGGGGGTCCAGGTTGCTGATGCCGGACACCGAGATGGGGTCCAGGTTCAGGGGCGCGCAATAGGCCAGGCTCACCAGGATGGCCAGCTTGTGCGCGGTGTCGATCCCCTCCACGTCCAGGGTGGGGTCGGCTTCGGCATAGCCCTGGACCTGGGCCTCGGCCAGGGCCTGGGCATAGGACATGCCGTCCTGGGACATCCGGGTGAGGATGTAGTTGCAGGTGCCGTTCAGGATGCCGAACATCTCCTGGATGCGGTTGGCGGCCAACCCCTGGCGCAGGGCCAGGATCAGGGGCACCCCCCCGCAGACCGCGGCCTCGAAGGCCACTTCCACGTCTTGCCGGGCCGCGGCGGCCAGGATCTCATTGCCGTGGTGAGCCAGCAGGGCCTTGTTGGCCGTGACCACGTGGCGGCCCCGGGAGATGGCCTCCAGCATCAGGTCCCGGGCCGTCGTGGTGCCGCCGATGAGTTCCACCACAATGTCGATCTCCGGGTCATCCAGGATGTCCCGGGCTTGGGGAGTCAGACGCGCCGCTTCCAGGGGAGCGCTAGCCCGCCGCTCCGGGTCGATTTCCGCGGCCCTTTTCAGGACCAGCTCCGTGC
>DYJG01000325.1 GCA_020723225.1 Desulfobacca acetoxidans
ATCGCCCTGGGCTATACCATGATTTACGGTATTCTGGGCCTCATCAATTTCGCCCAGGGGGAGATTTACATGTTCGGGGCCTTTGTGGCGGTCCTGCTCCTGGGCGCCGGGGTCAACTTCTTTCTGGCCTTTGCCGGGGGCATGGGCGCTGCGGCCTTGCTGGGTGTGGTCCTGGAACGGGTGGCCTTCAGGCCCCTGCGGGGTTCCCATCCCCTGGTGCCCTTGATCAGCGCCATCGGCGCCTCCATTTTCCTCCAGAGCCTGGCCTTGCTGCTCTTCGGCCCCAATGACCGGCCTTTTCCCATCCAGTTTACCTTCAGCACCATCACCATCGCCGGGCTGCCTCTCTCCAGTTTGCAGGGGGCCATCCTCCTCGCGGCCCTGGGCTTCATGGCCCTGCTGGTGGTCTTTGTGCGCTATACCCGCTACGGCAAGGCCATCGTCGCCTGCGCCCTGGACCGGGATACGGCCCGGTTGATGGGCGTCAACGTCGACCGCATGGTGGCCCTCACCTTTCTCATCGGCTCCGCCTTGAGCGGCGCGGCAGGCATCATGATGGCCATCTATTACAATGCCACCTATCCCCGCATGGGTCTGCTACCCGGCCTCAAGGCCTTCAGCGCCGCCATCCTCGGGGGGGTGGGGTCCATCCCCGGGGCCATTCTCGGGGGTCTGCTCCTGGGGGTGGCGGAGAGCCTGGGCGCGGCCTATTTTTCTTCCGGTTATAAAGACGCCATCGCCTTTGCCATACTCATCCTGGTGCTCCTCTTCAGGCCCCAGGGAATTCTCAAAGGCCGGGGAGACTGAGATGTCCGCCTACTTACTGCACCTGGCCATCCTGGGGGGGATTTACATCATCCTGGCTATCAGCCTCAATCTGATCATCGGCTACGCCGGCCAGGTCTCCCTGGGGCACGCCGCGTTTTTCGGCATCGGCGCCTACGTCTCCGCGCTCACCACCCTGCACTGGCACTTTCCCTTTCCCCTGGCGGCCCTGAGCGCCGTGGTCTTTTCCGGCGGCTGCGGCCTGCTCCTGGGATTGCCCACCCTGCGTCTCAAAGAGGACTACCTGGCCATCGTCACCCTGGGCTTCGGGGTGATCGTGGATCTGATCTTCCTCAACCTGGAGATCACCGGCGGCCCGGACGGCCTGGCGGGCATCGCCCCCCCCAGTATCTTGGGAGTGAGTTTCCGGGCGCCGGGCATGTATCTTCTCCTGGTCCTGCTGCTGGTGTTTTTGACCTTGACCCTCACCTATCGGCTGGTCAATTCGTACCATGGCCGGGCCTTGCGGGCCATCCGGGACCATGAGGTCACCGCCCAGGTGATGGGGATCAACACCCCGGCCTACAAGGTGGCCATTTTTACCCTGGCTGCGGCCCTGGCCGGGATGGCCGGCTCGTTGTACGCCCATTACATCACTTTCATCAATCCCGAGTCCTTCGGCCTCCACACCTCCATCCTGGTTTTGTGTATGGTGGTGCTGGGCGGCATGGGGTCCATCGCCGGCGCGGTGGTGGGCGCGCTGGCCCTCACCGTCCTGCCGGAGATGCTCCGCCAGTTCAAGGCCTATCAGGACCTGATTTACGGTGGCCTGCTGGTCGCCCTCCTCATCTGGCGGCCGGAAGGCCTCTTGGGCAAGGGCAAGTTGAGCTTGAAGTTTATCAGCAGAGAGTAAAGAATCGTTTTTCGTTTTTTGGTTTTTCGTTTTTCGTATGGTTTTAAGGGATTCACTGGTGGAGCGGGCCTCCGTGCCCGCTCCCTAGAATCTATTTCAACCCGATCCGAGGCTGTAGAGAGGTTATTGACCATCAACTAGTTGGAAGTGCTACCTTTTAAGTCCCCCTTTTTAAAGGGGGATTTAGGGGGATTTTTCGGGGTCTGATAAAATTCCCCCCGGCCCCCTTTAGAAAAGGGGGAGTATCTTTACTGGCGTATCCTCTAAATGGGTGATTAAAGATTACGCCTGAGATAGGTTCTGAAATGGCTTCTAATAAATTATTTCCATAGATCCCCAAAAAAGAACTTGATTACGATATGAACGAAAAACGAAAAACGAAAAACGAAAAACGCAAAGATAGAATCTATATTCCACCGTGCTAACCCTAAAAAGCGTCCAGGCCGGCTACGGCAAATTAACGGTGCTCAAGGGCATCTCCCTCCACGTGCGGGCCGGCGAGGTGGTGACCCTCATCGGCGGCAACGGCGCGGGCAAAAGCACCACTTTACGGGCCATTTCCGGTTTGCTGCCGCCTTTCCGGGGCGTGGTGGAATTTAACGGCGCGGACCTGACCCGGCTGCCGCCGGAGCGCATCGTCGCCTTGGGGTTGGCCCTGGTGCCGGAGGGCCGCCGGGTCTTCGCCTCTCTCAGCGTCACCGCCAACCTGGAGTTGGGGGCCTTCCACCGCCGGGACCAGAAGCAGGCTCGGAAAGACTTGGAGGAGATTCAGGAGCGGTTTCCCCTGCTCAAAGAGCGGGCCTCTCAGCCCGCGGGCACTTTAAGCGGCGGCGAACAGCAAATCCTGGCCATCTGCCGGGCCTTGATGTCCCGGCCCCGGCTCCTGATGCTGGACGAGCCTTCCATGGGCCTGGCCCCCCTGATGGTGAGCCGGGTCTAC
Organism: Desulfobacca acetoxidans; assembly: GCA_020723225.1. Lineage (GTDB taxonomy): Bacteria > Desulfobacterota > Desulfobaccia > Desulfobaccales > 0-14-0-80-60-11 > SURF-52. The sequence goes on from DYJG01000325.1 coordinate 2,619, forward strand.
GACATCCTCCGGGAACTGAAGGACGAAGGCACCACTCTGCTGCTCATCGAGCAAAACGCCCGGGCGGCCCTGAAACTGGCGGACCGGGGCTACGTCCTGGAAACCGGCCGCATCATCCTGGACGGCTCCGCCGCGGAACTCCGGGACGACCCGGAAGTGCAGCGGGCTTACCTGGGCAAGGGCTACCGGGAAGTGTGGGAATAATATGAGGGGGGAAAAGGTGAAAAGGGTAAGAGGGAAAAAGGGAAAAATATTTCGTATTCCACCCCTTTTCGCCTCTTCCCCTTTTTCCCTTTTCCCCCTCTCACCTAAGTTCGATACTAACTTGCGATTTGGAACTTGCGAGTGAGTCTGTTAGAAATTCATAATCTTACCAAACACTTCGGCGGCGTCAAAGCCGTGGACGGGGTCTCTTTTGCCGTCGACACCGGCGAGATCATCGGCCTCATCGGCCCCAACGGCGCGGGCAAGACCACCTGTTTCAACCTCATCAGCGGCCTCTTGCCCCCCACCGGCGGCGAAGTCAGCCTGGCGGGGGAAAGCCTGGGGACCCTGGCCCCTTACTACCGAGCGCGGCGCGGCCTGGCCCGCACCTTCCAGAACATCCAGCTTTTCTCGGGTATGACGGTCCTGGAAAACGTCCTCACCGGCTGCCATCAACGCCAGGAGGTGGGCGGGTTCCGGGCCTTGTGGCCCGGGACTAAGGTGCGGCGGGCCGAAGCCCATGCGGAAGCCCAGGCCCGGGAACTCCTGGAGTTGGTGGGGCTGGCTGAGAAGGCGGATTTTGCCGCGGACGCCCTGGCCTACGGGGAGCAGCGACGCCTGGAAATCGCCCGGGCCTTGGCACAGGAACCGCAATTGCTCATGTTGGATGAGCCCGCGGCCGGCCTCAACTCCCGGGAGACCGAGGACCTTATGACCCTGCTCACTCAACTCCGGGAGCGGGGGATCACCCTCTTGATCATCGAACACGACATGACCCTGATCATGGGTCTCTGCCACCGGGTGGTGGTCCTGGACCACGGCCAGGTCATCGCCGTGGGCCCACCCGGAGAGATTAGACGCGACCCCCGGGTGATCGAAGCCTACCTGGGCCGGGAAGATTAAAAGATCGTTTTGCGTTTTGCGTTTTTCGTTTTTCGTGTGTCTCTTCGGAACTGAATTGGCTGGACTGGATTCCAGCCTCCTTTTAGACAGTTGGAATTAATAATAATTCGTTATCAAGGTTTGTCTTATGTAGCGAACCTTGTGTTCGCCCAGATGCATTCGGGGCTAACACAAGGTTCGCCCCTACGAAAACCTCTGA
>DYJG01000326.1 GCA_020723225.1 Desulfobacca acetoxidans
CGTCAGCAGGTCGAAGGCGTGCTTGTTTTCCGGCACGTAATAGGCCGGGTGCAGGAGATTGTCGATTACCGAGGCGCAGGCCGTGCCGGGGCAATGGTCCAGGAGCACCTTGGCATGAAGAATCCCCAGGATCTCGCCGGGCTGCTCCCGGTAGATAGGAATCCGGGAGAACCGGGAGCGCTTCACCGCCTGTATCATCTCCTCGATGGGCAGGTCGTGGGGCAGGGAAAAAATTTCGGGGCGGGGGACCATGATCTGGGCCACCCGCACCTCCCCGAAGTTCAGGAGGTTCTGGATAAAATCCCGTTCCAGGGCCTCGATCATGCCGCCCTGGTGGCTTTCTTCCACCATGCGGGCGAAATCGTCCTGGTGCACCGCGGGCACTTCCAGATCGGCCCTGAAACCCAGGGTGGCCAGAATGCCCCGGCTGACCTGGAGGAGGAGGATGCGAACCGGGGTAAAAATAACCATGATCACCCGCACGAAAGGGGCCAGGAGGGGCGCGAACCGGGCCGGGTAGGTGAGGGCCATGGATTTGGGGATGATCTCCCCCAAAAGCAGCAGGAGGGGGGACATGGCCAGGAGGGCCACCCATTTGCCCTTGTCGCCCCAGATGCTCAAGGCCAGGGAGGTGGCCAGAACCGAGGCCAGGATGGTGACCACTTCCACCCCCAGGAGCAGGGTGATCAGGAGTTTCTGGGACTGCCCCAGTAGGGACTCCACCAACGCGCCCCGGGCTTTGCCCCTTTCCTTGAGGCGCAGGCGGTCCAGGGGAGTGAGGGCGAAGAGAGACGTCTCAGCCGCGGCGAAGAGGATATAAAGCGCCAGCAGGCCGCCTAAGGCCAGCCAGCGGGGCAGATGTTCGATTTCCACTTATTTCACACCGTCACCGGCGCCGATGGTGCCAACCCCTTTCTCGGGGGCCTGGCCTTGCCCGGCTTGGCGAAGGGCGGCTGCACCATGGCTTCGGCCAGGACCTCGTCCATGCTGGTGACCGGCACGAATTTGAGGCGGCGCTTGATGTTTTTGGGGATCTCCACCAGGTCCTTCTGGTTGGCTTCCGGGATGATCACCTTCTTGATGCGGGCACGAAGCGCGGCGATGGCCTTTTCCTTCAGGCCGCCGATGGGGAGCACCTTGCCCCGCAGCGTGACCTCCCCGGTCATGGCCACGTCCCGGCGCACCGGAATCTGGGTGAGCGCGGAGATGAGCGCGGTGGCCATGGTCACCCCTGCGGAGGGGCCGTCCTTGGGGGTGGCGCCGGCGGGCACGTGGATATGGATATCCAGTTTTTCATAGAAATCCGGCGCGAGTTTCAGCAGTTCCGCGCGGGAGCGGGCGTAGCTGAGCGCGGCCTGGGCGGATTCTTTCATGACGTCCCCCAACTGGCCGGTGAGGGTGAGATGGCCCTTGCCACGCATGAGGGAGGCCTCCACGGCCAGGACTTCGCCCCCCACCTGGGTCCAGGCCAACCCCGTGGCCACCCCCACTTCGTCTTTTTCCAATTCCCCGTCCGGGAGATAGCGGGGCGGCCCCAAATAGAGGTGCAGGTTGCCCCGGGTGACGGCAAAGGGGCCTTTTTCCCCTTCGGCGATGCGGCGGGCCACCTTGCGGCACAGGGAGCCGATCTCCCGTTCCAGGTTCCTTAAGCCCGCTTCCTGGGTGTAATACAAAATAACCTGGCGCAGCACCCCGTCGGAGATATGGAGCTCCCCCTCTTTCAGGCCGTTTTCCGTAAGCTGCCGGGGGAGAAGATACCGGCGCACGATCTCCAGTTTCTCCTCTTCCGTGTAGCCGGACAGCCGCAAGATCTCCATGCGGTCCCGGAGCGCGGAAGGAATGGGGTCCACCAGGTTGGCGGTGGTGATGAACATCACCTTGGAGAGGTCGAAGGGGACGTTCAGGTAATGGTCGCTGAAGGAATGGTTCTGCTCCGGGTCCAGGACCTCGAGGAGGGCGGCCGAGGGGTCGCCCCGGAAATCCATGCCGATCTTGTCCACTTCATCCATCATGAAGACCGGGTTATTCGAACCCGAGGTCTTCAAACCCTGGATGATGCGGCCGGGGAGCGCGCCGATATAAGTGCGGCGGTGGCCCCGAATTTCGGCTTCGTCCCGGATGCCGCCTAAAGAGATGCGGGTGAATTTCCGGCCCATGGCCCGGGCGATGGATTGGCCCAGGGAGGTCTTGCCCACCCCCGGAGGGCCCACGAAACAGAGGATGGGGCCTTTCATCTTTTTGTTCAGCTTGCGGACGCTTAAATATTCCAGGATGCGTTCCTTGACCTTCTCCAGGTCGTAGTGGTCCGCGTCCAGGATCTGCTTGGCTTCGATGACGTCCAGCTTGTCCCGGGTGCTTTTGCTCCAGGGCACCTCCACCAGCCAGTCGAGATAAGTGCGGACGATGGAGGCCTCGGCCGCGTCCGGGTGCATCTGCTCCAGGCGGGAGAGCTGCTTCAGGGCTTCCTCTTCCGCGGCCTTGGGCATCCGGGCCCGGGAAATTTTCAGGCGGTAATCCTCCAATTCCTGGCCCGCCTCGTCCATTTCCCCCAGTTCTTTTTTGATGGCCCGGAGCTGCTCCCGGAGGTAGTACTCCCGCTGGGTGCGGTCCATTTCCTCCCGGGCCTGGTTCTGAATCTTGGCCTGGATGGCGGAGACTTCCAACTCCTTGCGGAGAAAGTCGTTGACCTTAATGAGGCTGCGGATGGGGTCCATCTCCTCCAGCACCGCCTGGGCCTCGTCGATCTTCAGGCGCAAGTTCGCGGCCACCAGATCGGCCAAATGTCCCGGGTCTTCGATGGAATCCAGGATGGCCAACAGGTCCGGGGACATTATGCCTTTTAAGGTCAGGATCTTTTCGGACATTTCCCGGGCATTGCGCATCAAGGCTTCGGCCTCGGGGGATATGCCCCCCACCTGGGTTTCCGGGAGCACTTCCAGGGCCACCTGGAAGTAAGGCCGCTCCCGCAGATATTCCCTTACCTTTGCCTTTGCCTTGCCCTGCACCAGGATTTTCAGACGTCCGTCCGGGAGTTTGAGCATGCGCAGAATCAGGCTGACGGTACCGATGCCGTAGATATCATCCGGGTCCGGTTCCTCAACGGTCTGGTCCTTCTGAGTGGCCAGAAAGAGGAGGCGGTCGTGGGCCAACGCGGCTTCGATGGCCTGCACCGAAGTCTCCCGGCCCACGAACAGGGGCAGCACCATGTTGGGGAAGACCACCACATCCCTCACCGCCAATAGGGGGAGGATGGGGGGAATATCAATCTCCTGCAAATCTTCTTCTTCTTTAGTTCGGGCCATTTTCTCTCCTGAGAAGCTGCGGCGCAAAAGCTCGGCGAGGCCGGTTAAGACCCCGGGGGCAGGCATGATTAGAATGCTGTGGGGATAAGATGATCAATATGGTTTCCCATAACAGAGTTTCAGCGGTTGGTCAAATGCGCAAATCGATAAAAGTGAAACCGCGCCATTTTTTTAATAAATATAATATCCTTTGGGACTAATGGCAACTAGCCGCCGCCTCGGTGGAAATTAACCTTTTTAACAATCTCTTCCGGAGGGATATCATAAATACATAGGGAAATGCGGGTATCCGACTACCGATCTTATGGGAGGCCCGAAGTAATTTTCTTAATTTTCGGGCAATTCTCCATTTCGGGTCGTGGTGTTAAGTGCAAAAATGTTTGGTCTTTCGTGCGATCATGTTATATTATCGTGATTTAGAAGGATGCCAGGGAGGGAGAGACTTTGGGGGGGAGGTCTATTCCGGCGCGGCCTAAGATTGTGAGGCCTCCGGTTGAAGATTCTTGGGGCCGGCTCCGCAAGGCGGTGGAGCGGGCCGCGGCGGCCATGCTGAAGCTCCAGCACCCGGAAGGGTACTGGTGGGCCGAACTGGAATCCAACGTCACCATTACCGCGGAATAT
>DYJG01000327.1 GCA_020723225.1 Desulfobacca acetoxidans
ATTTACCTGGCCTTCTCCATCCTCATGATCGGCCCGACCCTGGCGGTCAACGTCAAAAGGGCCCACGACCGGGGACGGAGCGGCTGGTTCATTCTGCTGTTTCTCGTCCCCCTGCTCAATATCTGGCCGGCCGTTGAACTGGCGTTTTTACGGGGCGCCATGGGTCCGAATCCATACGGCCCGGACCCCCTGGCCGCGCCGGTCGCCGATGAAGCTCAAGCTGCCGGGGTGGCGGAGCAGGCCTTGACCAGCCGCTATGACTGGAAGCCGTTGGCGGTGCTGGCGGTGGTCCTGCTGGCAGTGGCGGGGGCGCTGCTGTGGCAATTCCTGCCTCGGGGAAAATCCGGGAAAGAACCGGCCTCGACTCCCGCGGCCAAACCTCCGGCAGTCACCACCACGGCCCCCAAACCCCCGGTCCCCAAGGCCGCGACCGCTACGCCGGAGCAGGCAAAACCCCCGGCGCCGCCGGCAGCCAAGCCCCCCACCACCGCGGCCGAGTACCTGCAACTAGGTCTTAAAGAAAAAGATCCCCAGAAGAAAATCTCTCTCTACACCAAGGCCATCGAATTGGACCCCAAACTGGCCATGGCCTTTAATAACAGAGGGTTCGCCTACTACAACCTAAAGGACTACGACCGGGCCTTGATAGATTACGGCCAGGCCATCGCTTTGAATCCGGACTTCGCGTTGGCCTACAACAATCGCGGGGACGCCTATTACCAGAAGAAGGCATACGACCGGGCCCGGGCCGACTACACCAAGGCCATCGAACTAAAGCCCGGCTACGATCTCGCCTATCACAACCGGGGCCTCACCTTCTATGAACAGAAAAACTATGACCAGGCGATCGATGATTTCAATAAGGCTATCTCCCTCAAGGCGAATTTTGCCACGGCTTACAATGGCCGGGGCAACGCCTTGTTCCGCAAACGGGAATTCGATCTGGCCATAGATGATTACAACAAGGCCGCGGAATTAAGCCCTAATTGGGCCGTGCCTTATTCCAACCGGGGTAACGCCTGGTTCGAGAAAAAGGATTTCGACCAGGCCTTGAAGGATTATGACCAGGCCGTCGCCAAAAACCCCAACTATGCCTGGGGCTACTACCGCAGGGCAGTGATCTATAACCAGAAGGGAGACGGGGAACAGGCCCGGCAGAATTACGCCAGGGCCAAAGCCCTTAATCCCGCTTTGCCGGAACTGGCTATTAAATAGAAATAAAAAGGCGGCCCGCAGGCCGCCTGTTTTCACTAAACCGGTCTCCCGCCTTTAAAAGTGATAAGCCGCCCCCAGTTGGACGCTGAACAGATGCAAGGTTTGACTCAAGGTGACGCTATGGGGGGCAATAAAGAAGTTGTTGCCGCCGGCCGACAGGTTGTAGGTATAACTCGGTTCCGCATAGCGGTATTTGAAGGAAAGGTCGAGAGAGACGTTCTTCAGGGCCATATATCGCAATCCGGCCTCCACCGCCAGGGCCAGAGTGACGTTTGCCTCGGAGTCCAGGTCTTGATCATCGGTCAGGAACGGCCCGGTAAAGCGGACAAAGTTAAACCGGGGTTGTTGGGTGGTGAACAGGAGAGCCGGCCCCACGGCCAGATAGGGCTGCAACCGGCCGAAAGGCACCTCGGAATCGGGGAAAAAGCCGTAGCGCCCGGCAAACATAAAGGCCAGGGTGGCGGCGGTGCCTTCGCTGGAGAAATTCAGGACCCCCCGGTTGTTTACCCCCAGGAAGGTTTCCCGGTAGCTAGCCCGCTGGTGGCGCAAATTTAAGCGATGATAGCTGAAGTCCAGATAAAAGCCCAGGTACTTCATCCAACCGGGGTAATTGAAGCCTAGAAAGCCTTCTTTGACGAACCAGGTGCCGATCTTTAGACCGCCCACCACCGCGGGGTCAAAACGCCCCGGCACCCTGACGTTGAAGGTTAAAGTGTTTGACGGCGACGCTCCGAAGTTGAAGGACTCGGAGGCGGCAAAATTCCCGCCCAGGTAAGCTTCCACGTACATTTCCCCGTTGGCCCCCACGGGCAGGGCCAACAGGGCCGCAGCCAGCAATAACCAGATCGCCGGCCGGTAAGCCTTTCCTCTCATCAGACTGCCCCCCCTCAATCTTTAGAAATTTATCGGTGTTGGTGCATCTCCATGATCTTGAGTTTGCCCCCTATCTGTTTCCAGGATAGGAGCCACCTCCCTTTCTCACCTCATTAGTGAGATAGTAGGCATAAGGAAAATTTTCTGTCAAGGAATTAGAGGCGGCGGCAGCCGGGAGAGTTTTAAATATTGGGTAACCCCTTCCCGGGCCGGCCCTGATCTTCAATAGAGCAGATACTTGGACCGCAGGCGGCGGAAGGCCTCCAGGGAGGCCTGCCACCTCTGTCTGATGGCCTGGGGGTCGGCGCCGTTTTTAATGGCCCGGAGAGCTTCCCGGGAGCCGATCATCCCCAGGGTCCGCTCGATCTGAAACTCCCGGGGATAAAAGCGGTGCAGCGCGGCCAGCAACTCTACGCCTAAGGCCGGGCTGTCCAACGCGGCCCGGTCCGTGACGCGCAGGCGCACCCCTTCGCACCTTTGTCCCCGGAAACGGTTGCTGGCGGGCACAAAGGTCACGGGCTCAAACGCGACCCCGGGGATGCGGCGCTGCTGGAGGTAACCGGCCAGGCGGTTGCCGGTGACCCAGGGCGCGCCCACCACTTCGAACGGGGTGGAGGTGCCCCGGCCTACGCTGATGTTGGCGGACTCTATCAGACCCACGCCGGGGTAAAGGATGGCCTGGGTCAGCGACCGGAGGTTGGGGGAGGGATTGATCCAGGGCAGGCCGGTTTGGTCGAACCAGGCCTCCCGGCGGTATCCCGCCATCTTCACCACCTGCAATCTCACGCCGATGCGCCTCTCTCCGTTGAAGAGCTGGGCCATCTCTCCCACGGTCATCCCGTAGCGCACGGGCATGGGGCAATAGGCGATAAATGAGCATAAATCCGGGTCCAGCCCCGGGCCTTGGACCGCCGCGGCGGTGATGGGATCGGGGCGGTCCAGCACGTAGAAATCCAGGTTATGGGCGGCCGCGGCCTCCATGCAATAGGCCATGGTGGTGATGTAGGTATAGAAGCGGACGCCCACGTCCTGGATATCGTACACCAGGGCGTCCAGCCCCTTAAGCATCGCCGGGGTGGGCTTTTTGACGTTGCCGTAAAGGCTGTAGATGGGGAGGCCGGTGGCCGCGTCCGTCCCGGAGGCCACCTTTTCGTCCAGCAGGCCGGACAAACCGTGCTCCGGGCTGAAAATGGCCCTAACCTTCACCCCCGGAGCCTTCAGGAGCAGCTTCAGGGTCGACTGCCCTTTGGCATCCACCCCCGTGTGATTGGTGATCACCCCGATATTTTTCCCTTTCAGGGGGGCAAAGCCGGACGCGGCCAAAACTTCGATGCCCGGACGCACCCGCTCCGGCGGATCGGCCGCGCCGAAGCCCTCCATGGCCACCTCAAAGGTGGGCGGGATCATGGCCGCGGGTTTGCCCATGGGGATGGCCGCGGCCACCGCGGCTGCGGTCTGGGCCCTTAAGGTTTTGATCTGCCCCTTGGCGTTCGGGTGCAGCCGGTTGGTGAGAATGATCAGGAAAGTCCTGGATTTGGGGTCGATCCAGACGGAGGTGCCGGTATAGCCGGTGTGGCCGAATGAGCCTTTAGGAAACGAGGCATTGAAAATCTTGCTGTAAGGGGAGCGGATGTCCCAGCCCAGGCCCCGGCGGGTGCCGTTTCCCGGGACGCTGTGGGGTTTGGTCATGGCCGCGATGGCCTTGGCGCTGAGGATCTGTTTCCCCCCCGGGCCCATGCCGCCGTCGATGAGCATCTGGCAAAGAATGGCCAGATCGGTGGCGGTGGAGAAGACCCCGGCATGGCCGGCCACGCCGCCCATGCGGTAGG
>DYJG01000328.1 GCA_020723225.1 Desulfobacca acetoxidans
ACCGAGGCCTCGATCAAGCCCCGGTTGTAAGCCTGGGAGTCACGGAGCCGGAGCTCGAGCTTTTTCTGTTCGGTGATGTCACGGGCTGCGGCGAACACGCCCTGGAGTTTCCCTTCCCGGTCGGCGAAGGTGGCGGCGTTATAGGATACCACCGTCTCCCGGCCGTCCTTGCTCCGGGCCGTCAGTTCGTAGTTGGTGACGTTGCCTTCCCTAAGCACCAGCCGGATGCCTTCCTCGGCGCGATCGGGGTTGGTGAAGTAGTTCTTGAACGGAGTGCCGATCAGCTCCTCCCGGCTATGGCCGGTGAGGGCCTCCATCTGCTGGTTGACGTCGGTGATGATGCCCACGGAGTCGGTAGTCATCAGGGCGTCGATGTTGGATTCGATCAGGGAACGGGTATAGAACTGGGAGGCCTGCAACTGGGATTCCAGTTTTTTCTGGTCCGCAATGTTCCGGGCGCTGGCGAAAATACCGCGCACCTTGTTGGCCGCGTCTTTGAATACCGCGGCGTTGAAGGATACGGGGACCCGCTGGTCGTCTGCGGCCTGGAGGGTCAAGACGTAGTTGGTGACCGATCCCTCTTTCAAGGTGAGGCGCACGCCTTCGGCGGCCCGCTCCTGCTCGACAAAGTAGGTGGGGAAGGAAGAATTGATGAGCTGGTTGCGGGTGCGGCCGGCCATGCGGCACATGGTTTCATTGACGTCGGTGATGCGCATACCTTCGTCTACGGTGACCAGACCGTCCACGGATGCTTCGATGAGACCACGGTTGTAGGCCCGTTCCTCAGCCAGCTGCTCTTGCAGACGGGCCTGCTCGGTGATGTCGCGGGCGCTGGCGAAGATGCCGTGCACGTTGCCGGAGGGGTCTTTAAATACCGAGGCGTTAAACGAGGTGATCAGTTGTTGCCCCTCCCGGGTGGCCATGGTGAGGGCGTAGTCCGTGACCACGCCTTTCTCGAAGGTCTGTTTCACGCCCGAGTCCGCGTTTTCGCTGTCCACGAAATAATCGATGAACGGCGTGCCGATGAGTTCTTCCCGGGAATACCCCGACATCTGGCACATGCGGGCGTTCACGTCGGAAATGGCGCCGGAGGGGTCTACGGTGATGAGGCCGTCAACCGAGGCCTCGATCAAACCCCGGTTATAGGCTTCCGATTCCCGGAGCCGCTGCTCCAGTTCCTTGTGCTCGGTGATGTCACGGGCCGCGGCGAACACGCCCTGGAGTTTGCCTTCCGCGTCCCTAAAGGTGGAGGCGTTATAGGAGACCACCGTCATCTTGCCGGTTTTGGAAAGCGCGGTCAGCTCGTAGTTGGTGACCTTGCCTTCCCGGAGCACCAGCTTGATGCCTTCCTCCGCCCGTTCGGGGTCGGTGAAGTAGTTCTTGAAGGGAGAGCCGATCAGCTCGTCCCTGGTGTAGCCGGTGAGAATGACCATCTGCTTGTTGACGTCCGAGATGATCCCTAAGGGGTCGGTGGCCATCAAGGCGTCGATGTTGGATTCGATCAGGGAACGGGTGTAGAACTGGGTGGATTTGAGCTGTTCCGTCAGGCGGATTTCATCGGTGATGTCCTTGGAGATGAGCAGGTAACCGATGGCCCGGCCCATGGAATCCCGGCGGGGCGTGATAACCACCCGGGCGGTGAAGAGGTCGCCGTTTTTGCGCCGCCGGGTGATGGTGCCTTCCCACTTGCCGTTGTGCAGGGCGGCCTCCAGGATTTCCCGGGGTTTGCCCGCGGCCACATCTTCTTCGGTGTGCAGGATGGCGGAGTTGGCCTTGCCCACCACCTCTTCCGGCTCATAACCGTACAAACGCCGGGCGCCTTCGTTCCAGAGCAGGATCTTGCCGTCCAGGTCCTTACCGATGACCGAATACTCGGTGGAGGACTTCAGGATGTTGGTGATGAAGTCCACCGCCTGCTGGGCGTTGCTGACGATGGCGCTGTCGAAGAGTTTCGCCTTGCGGACCTCCTCGGAAAACCGCATCTCGTTGGTGTAGTCCTTGGAGATCAGCAGGAAGCCCACGGGGTGGCCGGAGATGTCCCGGCGGGGGGTGATGACCACCCGAGCCGTGAAGATCTCGCCATTTTTACGGCGGCGATTGATGGTGCCTTCCCACTTCCCATCTTTCAAGGCCGCTTGCATCATCAGGCGCGGCTTGCCGGCCTTGATGTCTTCTTCGGTGTGCAGGATGGAGGAGTTGGCCTTGCCGATCACCTCTTCCGGGCGATAACCATACAGCCGCCGGGCGCCGTCATTCCAGAGAATGATCTTCCCGTCCAGGTCCTTGCCGATGATGGAATACTCGGTGGAGGACTCCAGGATGTTGCCCAGAAAATCCACCACCTCCTCGGCGTTGCCGACGATCCTGTTGTCCAGCAATTTTTTATGCTTCTGTAACTGCTTTTCTTTGGCAATGCTTTTGGAGATGGTAAGAAAGCCGACGGGGTCGCCGTTATGACGCTGGGGCAGGATGACGGTATGGGCTTCGAATTACACCCCGTTCTGGCGTACCCTGGTGAGGGGACCTTCCCACTTGCCGTCATCGAGGGCGGTTTCCATGATCTTCTGCGGGAGGCCGGCCGTCACGTCTTTGGGAGAATAGAGAATCTCCGACGAGTTGCCGTTGATTTCCTTGGGATCGTAGCCGTACAGCCTGCGGGCGCCTTCGTTCCAGGAAATGATCTTTCCTTTCAGGTCGCTGCCGATAATGGAGTATTCGGAGGATGCCTCCAGGATATCCCCCAGGAAGTCATCCACCAATACGGTATTGCCTACGATTCTGTTTCTATGGACTTTTTTTGACACCTTTCCACCTCCGGAATCCAAATACAAAAACCTATAAAAACTAATATTCCTCTGCCATTATTAAAAAAATTCTTATATTGCAAAAATAGGTATTTTTACCTATTTTGCGATCTAGGAAAAATGATTAAATTCAAAATTTTTATCAGAACAAGCCTCCAACACCTAAAGTTCCTTTCAAAAGCCTATACTGCAAGCCGACACCATATCTTCCGGCGGCCATATGGAAAAACGATTCGCGCCCTGATTTTAAATAATGCGGAAATTTTCTCTTTAAGGTGATTTTTTTTTGGGGGGAGGTGATAAAATTATTAGGTTATTCAGTATTTTGCAGGAAACCTGCCAATGGCGGGCATTTTGGGAAAATTGTAAATAATATAAATCATCCAGATTTCACAGTCAAGGACTTGTTCCTTTCCGTGTCTGAACAATATTAAAGGCACGCTGATTTGGACTAAAACCGCGGTCCCTTGAAGTTTCAGAACCCTTCCCGGAGTTGCTCCCCGAAACTGCCCTTAAATGAGTCTTTAAATCTATCGCGATTAACAAATTCAATTAAATTAAGAGGCTTAAGTGCCATTGATCCCATTCCGGAGATGAAAAATTGGAAAATTTCCGTACGGAATATAAAGAACCCGGGGGGTAGGAGTCCCGTCTCCGGGTTTTCCCAGTGGGCCGGGAAGAGGGGGGCGTGTGTCTGGGGTCGGGGGGGAAGACAAGAAGGGGCAATCGGTGTATGAATGGGCGCTGGGGGGGGCCGAATAGGGAGTGCGGTGCTGGCGGAGAAGGTTTCACAGTTACCTTCCAATGACCGAAAGAAGACCGAAGCTCATGGCCCGCTCAATAATTCTGAAATGCCAAATTATCGGGGCAGCATACAGATGCTTTCCGGGTAATCGGAAAGGCAATTTTTCGCGCTCTGGTTATCCCTGTATCACTAACAACATTAAAGAGGTTATCCTATGCTGGATAATCCCTTTAAATTTAATACTAATCTGGTGGGCCGTCGGGGGCTCGAACCCCAAACCTAGTGATTAAGAGTCACTTGCTCTACCAATTGAGCTAACGGCCCCAAAAGTGTTTTCTAACATCGAGAAGGGTTGCTGTCAATG
>DYJG01000329.1 GCA_020723225.1 Desulfobacca acetoxidans
GCCGGAGCTGTTCAGCCTGAGTGCAGCCAAACCCCCGGAGATTATGCCCCGGGAACGGGTCCTGGGGGTTCAGGAGCGCCTGGGGGCCGACGGCCGCATCATTACCGCCCTGACCACAGATGAAATCTCCCGTCTGCAGGCGCAGGTCCGGGAACTCGCCCCGGAGGCCCTGGCCGTCTGCCTGCTGCACGCCTACGCCTACCCGGAGCATGAAGAGCGCCTGGGCCGGGCCCTGGCTGATTTGGGAATCCCCATCTCCCTATCCAGCCGGGTGCTGCCGGAAATTAGGGAATATGAACGCACTGCCGCCACGGTGCTGAACGCCTATCTGGGTCCGGTGCTGGAGCGCTACCTGGCGGACTGGTCCCGGCGGCTCCCCGGAGTGTCGCTTTTCATCCAGCAATCCAACGGCGGTTTTCTCCCCGGGGCCCAGGCCGCGGCCTGGGGCCTGCAAACCATCCTGTCGGGACCCGCGGGCGGCGTCTACGGCGCCTGGCGCCTGGGGCAGGAGGCGGGGCTGGATCACCTCCTCACCATCGATATGGGGGGCACGTCCACGGACGTGGCCCTCCTGGCCGGGGTGATTCCCTTTACCCGGGACTATCTCCTGGAGGGCTACCCCTGGGCATCCCGGTGATGGACATCCATACCGTGGGCGCGGGCGGCGGCTCCATCGCCTTTAAGGACCGGGGCGGGGCCTTGCAGGTGGGGCCGAAGAGCGCGGGCGCGGACCCCGGGCCGGTCTGCTACGGCAAAGGCGAGGAGATCACCGTCACCGACGCCCAGCTCCTCTTAGGAAGGATCAGGCCGGAAAATTTCCTGGGGGGGCGGATGCCCCTGGACGCGGCGGCCGCGGAGAAGGCCATGGCCCGGCTGGCCGCGGCCTTCGGAGTCACCCCCCGGGAGCTGGCCTTGGGCATCATCCGGGTGTCCAACAGCCACATGGCCAAGGCCCTGGCCGCAGTGAGCCTGGAGCGGGGCTTTGATCCCCGGGAATTCACCCTCTGCTGCTTCGGCGGCGCCGCGGGTTTACAAATTTGTGAGCTGGCTCTGGAACTGGATCTCAGACGCATCCTGGTTCCCGCCCAGGCCGGGGTGCTCTCGGCCCTGGGCATGGCCCGGGCGGGCCTGCGCCGGGACTTCACCCGAACACTATTACTATCCGGTCCCCGATTGACCTGGGACCGGCTGCAACAGGAATTCCGGGCCCTGAGAGATGAAGGGCTCTCCGAGATGCGCCGGGAAGGCTGGCCGGTGGCGGGCCTGAGCGCGGCCGCGGAGCTGGAGGCGCGCTACCGGGGCCAGAGCGACACCCTCACCGTTCCTTACCTCCCGGAGTTCCTGGCCGCGTTTCACGCCCGGCACCGTCGTCTCTACGGCCATGATTTTCCCGCCCGGGAGGTGGAAGCCGTGAGCCTGCGCCTTAATTTCCTGGCCCCGGCTTTTTCCGGGGAGTTACCCCGGCTGCAGCCGGTATCCTCCTCCCCCAAATCCCTGCCCCCCCGGGGAGAGGTCTGGCTGCCGGCAGGCCCGGCCATTATCCCCTTTTATGACCGCCGGGAGCTGCAACCCGGAGATGCTTTTTCCGGCCCGGCCCTGGTGGCTGAAGATCACGCCACGCTTCTGGTCCTGCCGGGTTTCAAGGGGGAGGTCTTGCCCAGGGGACATTTGCTTTTGAGCCGCTGATGGATTTGTAGAGGGGGGAAAGGTTAAAAGGGTAAAAGGGGAAGAGGGGAAGGAAAAGGAAAGCGATGGTTAATAATTGAATGATGCGAGAGTAGACTAAAACCTTTTCCCCTTTTCCCCTCAAAAAAAAGATCGGTTCAAATACTTAGAGGAATTTGTTGATTTTAGACCTCCGAAGTTAAAAATCTTGAACCAAAAAATGTGGGAGAAGAACTCTCTTAGATGTATCTTATTGTAATGATGGATATTTTATTGTTGTAGCAATTGGCACACATACTGCATATTAATAAAGCAAGTATGTGAGCCTAGATAAGGTATCCAATCCCCCCCTTAATCAAAAGTTCATATACCAATTTCTCCTTTCACCTGACTGGCCGGGTACCTCCCCCACCCGGCCAGTTTTTTTTGGGTCCAAGATTTTTTTTAAACCTGAATTAGGTAGCAATATTGGGGGGATATCCTGGGGCCCAGCCGTATTCCCTCTTTGGCAGTATAAATTATTGAACCAGACTGGCTACGGGGAGATCGGGGGCTACTGGACAACATACTGATATTACGCCAAAATAATTAATTGTTGGGATTGGCATGGATACTGCATTAACTATTAGCGAGTATATGACCCAAGATAAGGTACCCACATCCCCCCCTTAATCAAAGTTCATATACCATTTTCTCCTTTCACCGACTGGCCGGGTTCCTCCCCCACCCGGCCAGTTTTTTTATGCCCCCTCGGGAGCGGTCGTTTTCTGGGGCAGCTCCATGATCTTCTGCTGGCATTGCGCAGCGGTCAGCCGGTCAGCCAGGAATTCCTTGAGAATCAGCAGGAGAGGGTCGGTGGCGAAAAACTCCTGGAGGCCCACCCGGTCCCCCAGGCTGGGAAACTTCAGGGGGATTTTGAAGGTTTCCGCCAGGTCCTGAAAGACTTGCAGTTGCAGAAATTCCGCCTGGCGCATCTGGCCTTCGATCTTGAAGAGCAATTTCCTGAGTCTCGCCAGATAGTCTTCCCGCTCCCGGTATTCCCGGCGCTTGTGCTCCAACAGGTTGATCTGGTGCTGCCGCGCCAGTTCGCTGTAAGGGATGATCTTGCCCATTTTCCCTCCCCGTTCCTTAAAATTTAGCATCCAACCTTGCAGATTTAAACGAAAAAGGATAATTTTTCTAGTTATGAATGAGAAAGCGGAACTGAATTTCAGCAAAATGGGGGGCCTGATCCCCGCCATTGTCCAGGACGCGGCCTCCGGCGACGTCTTGATGCTGGCCTTCATGGACCCCCAGGCCTGGGACCTGACCCTGAAGACCGGAGAGGCCCACTATTACAGCCGCACCCGCAAAAAGGTCTGGCGCAAGGGCGAAACCTCGGGCCACGTGCAGCGGGTCAAGGCCGTCTATCTGGACTGCGATGAGGATACCGTGCTCCTGAAAGTGGAGCAAGTAGGCGGGGCCGCGTGCCATACCGGCTACCGCTCCTGTTTTTACCGCCGCCGGCAAGGGGAGGGCTGGCAGGCGGAGGGTTCCTTAATCTTTGATCCCCAGGAGGTATACCGGGGTGGATAAATTGCGTTTGGGGATTCCCAAGGGTAGCCTGGAAAAGGCCACCATTGAACTTTTTCGGCGTTCCGGCTGGCATATCAAGGCCAAAAGCCGCAGCTATTTTCCGGATATCGACGATCCGCACATCTCCTGCTCCATGTGCCGGGCCCAGGAGATGAGCCGCTACGTGGCCGACGGCACCCTGGACTGCGGCCTCACGGGTCTGGATTGGACCATGGAAAACGATTCCAACGTGGAGGTGGTGGCGGATCTGATGTACTCCAAGTCCAGCCAGAACCCGGTGCGCTGGGTGGTGGCGGTGCCCGCGGACTCCAATATCCGGGCCTTACGGGACCTGGCCGGCAAAAAGATCGCCACCGAACTGGTGAATTACACCCGCCGCTATTTCGCCCAGCGCCAGATCCCGGTGAGCGTGGAGTTTTCCTGGGGGGCCACGGAGGCCAAAGTGGCCGCGGGGCTGGTGGACGCGGTGGTGGAAGTGACGGAAACCGGCAGCACCATCAAGGCCCACGGCCTCAAAATCATCCACGACCTGTTTCAGAGCAATACCCAGTTCATCGCCAACCCGGAGGTCTGGCAGAACAACCCGGTCAAGCGGGAGCAGATGGAGAATATCGCGGTGCTCCTCCTGGGGGCGCTGCGCGCGGAGAA
>DYJG01000330.1:0-202 GCA_020723225.1 Desulfobacca acetoxidans
CCACGATGGCGAACTTCAGGCCCTCGCCGATGAGCTTGCCTTCTACGGTGCGCATGGTTCCTCCCTCTGCGGGCGATTCTCAGGATTAACGGCAGGTTGCTTTAACTTATACGATTTTGGGGGAAAAGGTTAAAAGGGGAAAAGGGAAAAAGAAAAAATGGATACCAAGCGAAATCCGTTCATCCTTTTAACCTTTTCCCCT
>DYJG01000330.1:212-3887 GCA_020723225.1 Desulfobacca acetoxidans
ACCGCAGAGACGCAGAGAACGCAGAGAAAAGATGCACAGAGGAAAGAATTCTTCAAAAGGCTCGAAATACTTTTAACCTCTTCCCCTTTTCCCCTTTTTTTCCCCTCTTTTATTCCACCAGCTTCAGCATGTGCCCCATCTTCAGGCACTTGGTCTTCAGGTAATTGCGGTTCACCCGGTTGGGAGGAATCTCCAGGGAGACCCGTTCCACCATTTTCAGGCCGTAGCCCTCCAGGCCGATGATCTTCTTGGGATTGTTGGTCATCAGGCGCATTTTGCGCACCCCCAGGTCCCTGAGGATCTGGGCGCCGATGCCGTAGTCCCGGAGGTCCGCCTTGAATCCCAGGGCTTCGTTGGCTTCCACCGTATCCTTGCCCTGGTCCTGGAGTTCATAGGCCCGGAGCTTGTTCACCAGACCGATGCCCCTGCCCTCCTGGTGCATATAGAGAATCACCCCCCGGCCTTCCTCTTCCACCTTGGCCATGGCTGCTTCCAACTGATCGCCGCAGTCGCACCGCAGGGAGTGGAAGACGTCGCCGGTGACGCATTCGGAGTGGACCCGCACCAGGACCGGCTCATCGCCCCGGACCTCGCCTTTGACCAGGGCCACGTGCTGGTTGTCGTCGATGTCGTTGTCGTAAGCGTAAGCGGTGAATTCCCCGAAATAGGTGGGGAGACTGACGGTGGCCCGGCGATGGACAAAAGACTCGTGCCTGAGGCGGTATTCCACCAGGTCGGCGATGGTGGCGATTTTCAGATCATGGCTGGCGGCGAATTCCTCCAGGTCGGGAAGGCGGGCCATGGTGCCATCGTCCTTCATGACTTCGCAGATAACGGCCGCGGATTTCAGTCCCGCCAGGCGGGCCAGATCCACGGAACCCTCGGTCTGGCCGGTGCGCACCAGCACCCCGCCCTTCCTGGCCCGGAGGGGAAAGACGTGGCCGGGGCTCACCAGGTCGTCGGGGTGGGCGTTGTCGGCCACCGCAGTGCGGATGGTGGTGGCCCGGTCCGCCGCGGAAATGCCGGTGGTCACGCCCCGCCGGGCCTCGATGGAGACGCAGAACGCGGTCTTAAAACCCGACTGGTTGTTCCGGACCATCTGGGGCAATTGCAGCTTATCCACCAGGCCCGGCTCCCGAGCCAGGCAGATGAGGCCGCGGCCGAAGCGGGCCATGAAATTGATGGCCTCGGGAGTCACCAATTCCGCGGCCATGGTGAGGTCGCCTTCGTTTTCCCGGTCTTCGTCGTCCACCAGGATGATCATCTTCCCATTGCGGATGTCGTTGATTGCTTCTTCGATGCTTGCTAATGCCATTTTAAATACCCGTTTTTGGTTTTCCGTTTTTCGTTTTTCGTTTTGGTTCTTGGCCTGAAATATTCTTGGCCCAAATTATTGGTGGCACAGGCGTCTCGCCTGTGCTGTCTTTTACTGACCCCTGATCCCTGGCCCCTGGCCCCTGCTATAAAAAGCCGTGCCGGGCCAATAACTCCGCAGTCACCCCCGAAGCCTCTGACTTGGACCCTAGAAGCTTTTCCACGTATTTGCCGATGATGTCCGTCTCCAGATTGACCTGGTCCCCCACCCGCAGATGCGCGAGGGTGGTCTTCCGGGCCGTATGGGGGATGATGTTCACGGTAAAGGAGTTTCCCTGGCAGGTGTTCACCGTCAGCGACACCCCGTCAATGGCGATGGAGCCTTTTTCGATGACGTAGCGGCTTAAGGCCGCAGGCATCTCGATCTTTAACTGGAAATAGTCCGCGCCTTCCCGGCGCTCCCGGAGCGCGCCCCGGCCATCAATATGGCCGGTGACCAGGTGGCCGCCCAGGCGGTCCCCCAGCCTCAGCGCCCTTTCTAAGTTTACCCGGTCCCCTACCTTTTTCAAGGCCAAAGTCGTGCGGGCCAGGGTCTCGGGGGAGACCTCGAAGGCCGCGGTCTTAGAGCCGGTCTCCACCACGGTCAAGCAGGCCCCGGCCACGGCCACCGAATCCCCCAGGGCCAGTTCCGCAGCGGGGAAAGGCAGGGACACGGTGAGTTTGAGGCCCTCAGCCTGGCGGCCGCTGGCGGTGATTTCTCCTACCCCCTCAATTAATCCGGTAAACAATGATCAATATCCTGAAGTGGCGAATTTATTTTATGATTTTACTATATCTTGCGGCTGCTGGAAACTGATTTACCTCAATAAAAAACGGCGGCCTCGAATAACGCCGCCGCCGGTTAATGATCGGTATTGGAACTCGTTCCCAAGCTTGGCTTGGGAACGCACCTGGAGGGCAAGCTTAGCTTGCTTTCCACCCGGTTCCCAAGCACAGCTTGGGAACCAGATGAAAAAGACCTAATTTGGCGCGTAAGACGCGCCCTACCCCTGGCCCCTGGCCCCTGCTTCTCACGCCACCGTCACCTCTTTGCAGAGATAAACATCCTGGATGGCATTCAGGAGTTCCGCGCCTTCGGACATGGGGCGCTGGAAGGCCTTGCGGCCGGAAATCAGGCCCATGCCCCCGGCCCGTTTGTTGATCACCGCGGTGCGCACCGCCTGGCCCAGGTCGTCGTCCCCGGCCGCGCCCCCGGAGTTGATGAGGCCGCAGCGGCCCATGTAGCAGTTGGCCACCTGGTAGCGGGTCATCTCGATGGGGTGGGTGCCGGCCAGCTCCTTATAGACCAGGGGATTGGTCTTCCCGAAGTTCAGGACCGTATAGCCCCCATTCACCGTGGCCTGCTTCTGTTTGATGATGTCCGCCTCGATGGTCACCCCCAGGTGGTTGGCCTGGCCGGTGAGGTCTGCCGCGGTGTGGAAATCCGTGGCCGCGGTCTTGAACGCGGGGTTGCGCAGGTAGCACCAGAGGATGGTGGCCATCCCCAATTCATGGGCGGTGCGGAAGGCCTCGCTCACTTCCCAGATCTGGCGGCGGCAGTCCGGGGAGCCGAAATAGATGGTGGCGCCGACAGCAACGGCCCCGAGGTCGTAGGCCTGCTCGATGCTGGCAAAGAGCGTCTGGTCGTGGATGGCGGGATAGGTGAGTAGTTCGTTATGATTGAATTTGAGAATAAAAGGAATCTTGTGGGCGTATTTTCGGGCCACCGCGCCCAGGACTCCCAGGGTGGAGGCCACGGCGTTGCAGCCGCCTTCGAGGGCCAGCTTGACGATGTTTTCCGGATCGAAATAGATAGTGTTAGGCGCGAAGGACGCGGCTCCGGAATGCTCGATGCCCTGGTCCACCGGCAGGACGGAGAGGTAGCCGGTGCCCGCCAGGCGGCCGCTGCCGAAAAGCGTAGCCAATGCCCGCAGGACCTTCACCGGCCGGTCGCTCAAGGCCCAGACCCGGTCGATGAAATCCGGCCCCGGTAAATGCAGAGCCTCCTTTTGAAAGCCTGTGCACTTATAGGTCAATAATTCTTCGGCATCCGGTCCCAACAGAGATTGAATTTTTTTGATCATCTCTCCCCCTTTAAAACCGGACACCGGCGCATTTTTTCTCTACGGCACCCGGCTCTATCTCTTTCATCATAAAAAAAAAGCGTCTGTCCCTAGTTTTCCCTAAGATTCCCCTGTAAATGCACTTAACATTATAAAACCTTTTCGACTCAGGGCAAGAAGATTGAAGCCCCTCATTATTTTCTCATAATCCTTTTCCCGGTGATGACTTCCAGGGCGATCCGCGCGGCCCGCCGGGACG
>DYJG01000331.1 GCA_020723225.1 Desulfobacca acetoxidans
CTTGGCTTTGACTTCCTGGGGGGTGGCCTTTTCCTGGGCCAGGGCCAAACCCGCTATTAACAAGAGGGATACGGTAATGATGAGGCTCTGCCAACCTGCCTTTTGCCATGGTTTCATCTTTTCCTCCTGGTTTACAAAAAAATTTAGTAATGGTTACTGATCTATTGCTTTATCGTTAATTATTTTAGCTTTCTTTAGGATTTTTTTGATAAGGCCGGTTAAACCCCACCGGTTTTTCAAAAAAAAGAGAAACTGATGCCAATTCTCAATCAAAAGGCGGTAGATCGTAGGGCTGACACCAGGTTCGACATAAAAATTGTCAGTAAAATGCGAATGGGTGTGACCAGGAAAAAGGCATTAATTAGGAGGAATGGCCGGGAAAACGCCGGTTACGGGAAGAAGCAGGGAGACGCCGTGCGGGAAAGCGCCTCCAGGCCCTGTCAGGTCCTGGAGGCGCATACCCGGTGACGCCGGTCAAGGCGGGGGCAGCTCAGGGTTGGCGACCACGCAATACTTCATCTCGGACCCCTGGTAGCAAGGCTCCAGGTAAGTGCCTTCAGAGACGTAATATTGCTTGTTATTGACGATGACCGGCTGAGATTTTGGGGGGAGGGACCCGACCACCGCGCCCAGGGCCAGTCCTGCCGCCAGGCCGGCTCCTGCCGCGCCCCAGCCCCAGCCCGGACCCCAGCCCCAGCCGGGACCGCCCCAGCCGCCGCCGCCGACGTTGACATTGGTATTGACGTTGCGAGTGACGTTACGATTGGGTTGGGGGTGGGGACCCGGATGTGGACCCGGCCCCGGCCCCGGGTGTGGACCAGGCCCCGGTCCGGGGTGCGGACCCGGCCCCGGTCCAGGATGCGGACCCGGCCCCGGCCCGGGGTGTGGTCCAGGCTGCGGCCCCGGGCGTGGCCCGGGTTGCGGCCCAGCTTGGGACTGCCTCTGGGCGCTGCGCTGGCCGGGTTTCTGGACACCCTTTTGGGCTCCTCCCTTGCCTCCTGGTTGGGCGCGCTGGCCGCCCCGGAACCCGCCGCCGCCAAAGGTGCCGTGCTGTCCGCCGCCCCCATGGGACCCTTTATAACCGCCGCCGCCATGCCCACCGCCATGGCCGCCGCCGTGACCACCGCCATGCCCGCCGCCATGGCCCCCGCCATGCCCACCGCCGCCTCCTCTGGCCATGGCCCAGGCGGGATACAGAGAAAAGCCGGACAGCAGGGCCAGAGACAGCATGATTGCCAAAAAACCCCGCATCTTATGCGCGTTCATTGCTTCTTTCCTTTCTTTTTGCTCCGAGGTGTGGTCTTGACTTCGCCGGCGGACGGAGGTAAAAACTCGATCCGGCGGGCGTCGGCCGGGGCCGCAAAGGTAAAAAGGCCGTCGGCCAGTTCCGGAGAGAGGTTCCAATCGCTCAACCAGGCCGTCCATTGAGGGGAACCTAGAAGCAGCTTCTGGGTGATCAGCATCTTCCGGGGCAGGGGTTTGTCGCCGGCTTCGATCCAGATTTGCCAGTAGAGATCGTTCTGGTCGAAGGCCAGATGATGGCACGGCACCCCCCGCACCCGGTTCAAGCCCACATAGAGTCTTTGAGTCACGTCATCAATCATGAAATCATAGAGGTTGCCGCTGGCAAAGTCCGCCAACGCCACCTGGACGTCGAAATCCTTGTGGGCCTTGGTGAGGGCCTCTTCAATGGTGGCCGGCATGGCCGCGCTGGCATAGAGATTTTTATCCTTCTGGTACAGGGTCAAGGTCTTGCCGTCGTAAAAAAAATCCTGGTTCTCCAGGTCCCCCTGGCCGTTGACCCGGAGCTTGTCGGGCCGCCGCACGAAGACTTCCAGATCCATGGCGTATTGCAGCTTGTAGCCCTGGCCGTAAACCTGGTCGTCGGTGACCTCGGCGCGGAAGGAAAACTGCTTCTGGGATTTGAGGAAGTCCGCCATCTCCTTGAGGATTTTATCCGGATTGGGCGGCGCCTGGGGAACTCCCGCAGGATCGGGAGCCGGGCTGGTGGCGCTGCCCCAACCCGAGAGACTCAGGAACAGGATGGCCGTGACGGTCAAGATAAAGGTCTTTTTTCCGGGCATACGGTCCCCCTTAAGGGATGAATTATGGGTTAAGTTTGTATTATAGCAAGGATTCCCTCAAGATAATCTTTTTTTGTGGAGGCCGGCCAGGGGGCCGGTTCTGTCCCCCGACAATCATCTTTGCGGGATTAATCCTTTAAGGCTCAAGTCAGGCTGTGCTTTTCTTATCGGCAAAATTTCTGAGTGAAAGATTTTTTTTTAAGGCAAATGTCAGCGGCTTAAGGCAGAATAAAAGGAGTGCAGGCTGGAAAGCCTGCACCACCGAAGCAGGCTGGAAAGCCTGCGCTACCCTCATCCAAAGGCGTTGTCTATCAATGACCGGCCATGATTTTGCCAAACGCGCTCTCATCTTCGGTTGCGGCAACATTCTTTTCGGCGATGACGGCTTCGGCCCCGCAGTGGCCAAGTACCTGCAAGAGAATTATACCCTGCCGGAAGACGTTCTGGTCCTGGACGTGGGCACCAGCATCCGGGAAATTCTCTTTGACCTGGCCTTAAGTGATCAAAAACCGCAACAGATCATCATCATCGACGCGGTGGACCATCCGGACCGGAAGCCCGGAGAGGTCTTCGAAATCCCGGTGGACGCGATTCCCCCCAAGAAAACCGCGGATTTCTCCCTGCACCAGTTTCCCACGGTGAACCTGCTCCAGGAACTTAAAGAGCACACCCGGGTGGAGATTCATATCATCGTGGCCCAGGTCCAGGAATTGCCTGAGGAAGTCAGGCCGGGGCTCTCTCCGGCCGTGGCCGCGGCCGTTAAAGATGCGGCCGCGCAAATTTTTGGCCTTCTGGGGTTTGCTAGTTAGAAAAAATTCTGCTAAGGTGTTAAGGCGTGAAAAATTGAATGTACCAGTTATTTTTGCTATACTTTTTTACGGGTACATTTCTGGCTTTCTTTCCCGGCAACGGTTTGACTGAAAAAAATTAAGAAGAATTCTGACAATATGGAGGAAAGTTTAAATGGGAGAAGCTGTTGAGGTAAACCGAAAAGACCGGAAAATTCCGGTGGTTCCCGAAATGGCGGACCGGTGCTATACCTGCGGCACCTGCGGCGGTGGCTGCCCTGCCACCGGCCTGGTCCCCGGCTGGGACGCCCGGAAGGCCATCCGGGCCATCGTGTTCGGCATGGAACAGGAAGTGGTGGATTCCAAGTGGCCTTGGGTCTGCACCCTGTGCGGCCGTTGCCAGTACCAGTGTCCCATGGGCATCCAGTTGCTGCGCACTTTCCGGGCCTGCCGCACCGCCCGGGAGCGGGACAAGGTGCCGGGGCCCATCCACAAGGGCACCATGATGAACCTGGAGCGGGGCAACAACCTGGGCATCCCCAGGGATGATTTTCTCTTCCTGCTGGCTGACCTGGGGGTGGAGATGGAAAACGACGAGGAGCAGCCCTGCCCCGGCTTCTATGTGCCGGTGGACAAGGAAGGGGCCAACGTCATCGTCACCATCAACTCCAAGGAGCCCTTCGGCGAACCCGACGACATGAAGTTCTGGTGGCGCATCTTCTATGCCGCCAAGGAAGACTGGACCGTGTCTTCGGTTAACTGGGAAGGCGTCAACTGGGGGCTGTTCTCCGGCGACGATCCCAGCATGAAGGAGCAAGTCGCCCGGGTCATCGAGAACGCCCGACGACTTAAGTGTAAAACCATCTTGTACCCCGAATGAGGGCATGCCTACTATGCAACCCGGTTCGGGTTCAAGAATTGGTTCCCCGAAGTTTACGACGAATTCAAGGTAGTCAGCGTCATGGACCTGCTGGAGGAGTACATCAAGGAAGGCAGGATCAAGCT
>DYJG01000332.1 GCA_020723225.1 Desulfobacca acetoxidans
AAAACTGCCGGTGTACACCAGCCGGAGGCGCGGCCTTGCAGCCGGGGCCAGGTCCAGGCCCTCCAGGAGGCCCGCCTCAAAACCGTGGGGAATCACGTGGACCCGTTGGCGCCATTCTTTGGGGTACTTCCGCATCACCGCGTCCGCGGTCTGGGAAGTGACGAAGAGAACCGCGTCCGCCTCCCGGATTACGGCCTTCTCCAAGGCCCGGATTAGCGGGCGTTGGCAAGGAGTGAACTTAAGATAAGGATTATCCAGCCAGGGGTCGCTGAAGTTGGCCACCCAGGGCAGGCCGGTAAGGCGCTTAATGGCCAAGCCCGCCACGTTGCTGACGTGATGGCTGGCATGGGAATAAATGGCGGTAAATCCTCCCTCTTCCAGCAAGGGCCGGGGCGGACGCCGGGCGAAAAAGTACCAGGGGAACTGCATCTCCGGCATGCCCAAAAGGGCGAGGGATTTGAACAATAATTTTGCCGGCAGCGGCAGGGCATATAAAGGAACGAGGGCCTGGCCGGTGCGCACCACTTTGAGGGTTGGCGGCAGGGATTTCTCCAGGCGGAGGTCTATCAGTTCCAGGGTGGCCCGGGGATCGATGGTCAGGGCGGTGATCTTCCAGCCCAGGCGCGCCAGTTCCCGGACCCGGCCCAGCAGCAGGAGAGATTCCGGGCTGAGCAGGGGAGGAAAGAGATAGCTCACCACCAGCAGATTTTTCATAGAGGCCGGAACTCTGCCACCCGATTTTCCTGAAACCATTGATAGGTGCGCGCCAGGCCGGTTTCCAGGTCCACTTTGGGGGCGAATCCCAGGGTCTCCCGGATCCGGGAGATATCGGCGCAGCGCCGGGAGATGCTGTCCCAGACGCGTCTTTCCTGGAAGACGATACTGACGCCGGGGTTGCAAAGGTCCCGGATTCTCTCGGCCAATTCCCGGATGGGGGTCTCGGTGCCGGTGCCCACGTTAAAGGTCCGGCCCACCGCTTCCGGCCTGGAGACGGCCAGGGCCAAGGCCGCGACGGTATCCTCGATGAAGGTGTAGTCCCTGGTTTCCTCACCGGTGCCGGTAATGACCAAAGGCTCCCCCTGGAGGGCCCGGAGCATGAAGTTGGGGATGACGTTGCGGTATTTACCGGGATATTCGCCGGGACCGTAAGAGTTGAAGAGCCGGAAGATCACCGTGGGCAAGGCGTGGTGATGATGGAAAAAATTGACGTATTGCTCTCCCAATAACTTGGTGACCGCATAGGGAGTATCCAGGGAGAACTGGTGGCTGTCTTCGCCGATGGGCTCGGCAATATCCCCGTAAACACAGGAGGAGGAGGTATAGACGAACCGCCGGACCCCCGCTTCCCGGGAGTATTGCAGCACCTTTAAGGTTCCCAGGCCGTTGACCAGCAGGTCTTTTTGGGGATAGTCGAAGGAGTTCTGGTTGGCGAAATTGGCGGCCAGATGGTAGACGATCTCGGGAGACGCGGCAAAGACTTCCTTCAGAATCTCGTCATCCGTCACCGAGCCCCGCCAGAATTTCACCGGCAGACCCCGCAGATTCTCAATCCAGCCGGAAGAGAGGTCGTCCAGGACCAGGACCTGGTGTTCCCGGCTCAGGGCCTTAACCAGGCTGCTGCCGATGGCTCCGGCGCCGCCGGTCACTAAAATGGTGGTCATTTAGTAAGTTCCTACCTTGAAAAGTTCAAAGTCCAAAGTTCAAAGCTAACTACCGATAACTTTTATAATTTAGGATGGAAGTATCCCTATTTTTCGGAGGACACTTCCTTGAGGAACTGCCGATAATTCACCGGATGGGCCACCCGGAGCCAGCAATCCACGGTTTGATAAAAAGCCTCCTGCTGATGGATATGGGACGGGTCAACATAATAGTTGAGCAGCCCCACATCCAGGCGCCGGTAGCGGTCGGCGACGGATTTTCCTTCCCCAAGGTAATCCCCGGGCGAGAAGCCGTGGCCCGAGGCGGCAAAAAAAGTCCAGGAATCCAGGATGTTCAAGGGTGAGCTGTCCCTGCCGGAAACCGGGATTTCCGGAATTCCGAAGCGGCTGAACATCGGTCCATAGCTAAAGGCATAAAAGGGCATGGTGGAGGTGGAAAAGCGGTAGTCCAATTCCTTTAGAACTCCATGGAGGAAGCGCAATTGCTCTCTCTTTTGGAAGGTCCCGAAATGGGGGGCCCTGAAACCTTGGGGGATGATCCCCAGCACTTCCCGGAGGCACGCGTCTCCCGCCAGGATGTCCTGGCGCACCCGCTCCCGGGGGAGGCGGTCATAGAAGAAACAACTCTCATACGCCCCCCGCCGGGCATCAAAATACATGTGTTCGGTGTAGCCGTGATTGATGAACTCGCCGCCTGATTCCATCAGCCCCCGATAAACCTTTTCCCCTTTGCGGAGCAACTCCCCGGGCACCGCGTACACCGGCTTGACGCCCAGGTCCAGCAAGCGGGCGTGCACTTCGGAGACGACCGCGATGTCGTCCACCGTATCACAATCCAGGGAAAGGATAAAATAAAGACGCTTAAGACCGGCCTTTCCGGCCAATGAGGCATAGCGCCGCCAGAGGCCGCCGGGGTCCAGCCGGGCCCGGAGCCGGTAGGCGAGCCAGACCGGGTCGGCCAGGGCTTTTTTTACTTTAACCCACATAACTATTGCGTCTTACTTTGCGCCTTGGCGTCTTTGCGTGAAAATTATTATCTTCAAACGTCGATCCCCGGGTCAAAACCAGCGGGCCGCAAATTTCGGGATTCGATAAAACTTAAGGAATGCCGCAAAGCCCGGGCCAGTTGGGGACCCGCCACCTCCGGCAGCGGCCAGACCTGTCCCGGGGGCACGGGGCCGTAATCATTAAGGGACTGGAGATAGGCGGCGATGAAATCCTCCCGTTCCCGGGTCATATTTTGAGGCTGCCAGGAATCATCCCGCAGCGCGGGGAAAATCTCTTCGGGATAACTCAAAACCTTCACCCCGGGGTAGAAAGCGTAAAAGGGCCGCCCCAGGATGCCCACCCGCTTTCCCAGGATAATCCCTTCCAATCCGGGGGAACCGGTGATGGCGAAAATGGCGGCCGCTTTTTGCGCCACTTCAAAGGTGTTGACCGCGGGATGGCACATGTAGACGTTGGGGAGTTCCAGCAACGGCGCGAAATAATCCCTGCCCCGGTATCCGAAGGTGCGGGGATTTTCTTTGATCAACACTTTCAGGCCCAGAGGGGCATTGATGGCGAGCTGTTCGATGATCCGATCCTGATCGACCCAGCGGGGAGAGACGGAGCAGGTGGAGGCCTCCGGCTGGTGTTGGAGAAAAAAGGCGATAAACGGCCCGTCAGGCAAGGAGCGGTGCGAGTGTTTCTCCAGCCAGGCGAGGTTTTGCAGTTTCCGGAGATACTCCAGGACTCGAGGCCGGGTGGCGCGTCGGCGCAGGTTTTGGATGAGCCGCGCCGGATGGAGATGGAGGGACTGGCGCACAATCCGGTTATACGGCTGCACATACCAGGGTGAAGACACCTTTTTCTGATTGAGGCGGTTAATGACCTCCCCGGCTGACTGGCGGGATTCCGGGCGGATCAGGTCCGGATGCTTAAACAATTCTTCCAGGATGATATTATGGCGGAAAGTGCCGTAAGGCAGGACGACCTTGATGCCGTCATAAGCCGGGGCCGGCGCGTAGGAAAAAGAGAAGATGCCGCGGCGATAACTCAGGGCCAGAGCCAAAAACGCGGAGATGCAATCCACCGTTTCGTAGAAAACCGCGTCCGGGCTGAATTTCCGGAAAATCTCCGTCAACAATTGGTAAGACCCTACGTACTCCCGGGTAATCTCTTTTTCGTTTTCATAAACCGGGACCCAGGACCTGGGGCCGATGAAAGA
>DYJG01000333.1 GCA_020723225.1 Desulfobacca acetoxidans
ATCTTCGCCAACGTCATCGCCATTGTCACCATCATTCTCGGCCTGGTTTGCCTCTTTAGACTGCCGGTGGCCCAATACCCCGAGATTGTCCCGCCCACCATTCAGGTGACCACCATGTATCCGGGAGCCAGCGCCGAGGTCATCGCCACCACCGTGGGCATCCCCATCGAACAGGCGGTCAACGGGGTCAAAAACTCCATCTACATGTCCTCCACCAGCGGCAGTGACGGCAGTTACACCTTGACCGTGACCTTCAGTGTGGGCACCAATCTCGATACCTCCCTGGCCCTGGTGCAAAATTTCGTCAACGGAGCCTTGTCCCAACTGCCTGAAACCGTGCAGGCCCAAGGGATCAACGTCCGGCAGGTCTCCACCAATATCCTGCAGGTGGTCAGCCTCTATACCGAGGACGACCGCTATGACGAGACCTTTCTGTCCAATTACGCCATGATCAACCTGCAGTATCCCCTGGCCCGCCTCCCCGGCGTGGGCCAGATCAAGGTGGTGGGCGCGGGCGCTTACAGCATGCGGATGTGGCTGGATCCCAACAAGCTCCAATATTACCAGTTGACCACCATGGACGTGGTGGACGCCATCAAACAGCAAAACGTCCAGGTGGTGGCGGGCAAGCTCGGGGGGCCGCCGGTGCCGGCCAGCCAGGACTTTCAGTTCACCATCAACGCCCTGGGCAGGCTGGAAAACGTCGGCCAGTTCGACGAGATCATCGTCAAGATGGTGCGGGGCGAGGCCGAGGCCGCCCAGATCGTCCGGGTCAAGGACCTGGCGAAGGTGGAACTCAGCCAGCAGGTGTTCACCAATTTTTCGGGCTTAAGCGGGCATCATGCCGCCCATATCCTGGTGTACTCGGAACCTGGGGCCAACGCCATCAACGTCGGCCAGGAAATCCGGAAGGCTACGGCCGAAATGAGCAAGGAGTTCCCGGCCGGCCTGAAATACGCCATTTATTACGACACCACGGAGTTCATCAGCCAGGCCATCGACGCGGTGTACCATACCCTGTATGAAGCAGGCGTCCTGGTGCTCATCGTCATCATGGTCTTCCTCCAGAACTGGCGGGCCACCCTGGTGCCCGCCACCACCGTGCCGGTGACCATTATCGGCGCGTTTGCCGCCATGGCCCTTTTGGGCTTCACGGTCAACCTGATGACCCTGTTCGCCCTGATTCTGGCCATCGGCATTGTGGTGGACGACGCCATCGTCATTGTGGAAAACGCCTCCCACTATATCGAAGAGGGGCTCTCCCCCCACGATGCGGCCGTCAAGGCCATGCAGGAGATGACCGGCCCGGTCATCGGCATCACCCTGGTGCTCACCGCGGTCTTTCTGCCCGCGGCCTTCATGCCCGGGATCACCGGCCAGCTCTTTCGCCAGTTCGCCCTGGTGATCGCCTCCACCGCGGTCATCAGCGCTTTGAACGCCCTAACCCTCAAGCCGGCCCAATGCGCCCTTTATCTCAAGCCCCGGGACCCGAACAGGAAGCCCAATGCCTTCTACCGCGGCTTCAACAGAGTCTACGGGGTGGTGGAACATGCTTATGTGGATGTGGTGCGCTGGATGGTGGCGCGGCCCGGACTCATGGCGGTGGTGTTTTTCCTCATCGTCGGCCTGGGGGGCTGGCTCTTTGTGATGCACCCCACCGGCTTTCTGCCCGAAGAGGATCAGGGATATGCCATTGTGGTGGGGATGCTGCCCGAAGGCGCGTCCCAACCCAGGGTGGAGGAGGTCTCCAAAAAAGTCGACGCCATTGTCAAAAAGACCCCGGGCATCTCCTCCTGGGTGACCATCGGCGGCCTCTCCCTGCTGGACGCGGCCAATGTTTCCAATATGTTCAGCACCTTTGTCATCTATGAGGATTTTAAAAAGCGGGGCGCGGCCTTGAGCCAGGAGCACATTATTGAGGTTTTGACCAAAGAGCTTCATGGTCTGGAAGAAGCGGAGTTCGCAGTGCTGGTGCCCCCGCCCATCAGCGGCCTGGGACAGTCCGGCGGCTTTCAGATGATGGTGGAGGACCGGAGAAGCGTGGGGCTGGCCGAACTGGGGGCCAGCGCCATGGAACTCATCGCCGCGGCCCGGGCCCAATCCGGGTTGTACGGAGTGACCACCACCTTTAACGCCCGCAGCCCCCAGCTTTACCTGGATATCGACCGGACCAAGGCGGTGAGCCTGGATATTCCTCTGAACAACGTTTTCAATACCCTCCAAGCCTACTTGGGGTCCACCTACGTGAACCTCTTCAACAAGTTCAACCAGTCGTACCAGGTCTATGTCCAGGCGGCCGCGCCCTACCGCCTGAGCCAGGAGGATATCAAGTCCCTCTATGTCCGCAACAATAAAGGGGAGATGGTGCCCCTGGGCACTCTTTTGTCCGTGGAGCGAATGCTGGGCTCCGAACTGGTCACCCGCTACAACCTTTATCCCGCGGTGCCCGTGTTCGGAGGCGCCAACATTTTAGAAGGCTTCAGCTCCGGCCAGGCCCTGGACCTGATGGAGCAGGCCGCCAAACACATCCTGCCCGCGGGCGTTTCCTTTGACTGGACGGCCACCGCGTATCAGGAAAAGCAGGTGGGCAACCAGGCCTACTTTATCTATGCCCTGGCCATCATCCTGGTTTTTCTGGTGCTGGCCGCCCAGTATGAAAGCTGGACCAACCCGGCCGCGGTCATCCTGGTGGTGCCCATCGCCCTGGTGGGGGTGATTTTGGCCCTCATCGCCCGGGGCTTTGAAAACAGCCTCTACACCCAGGTGGGCCTGGTGCTGATGATCGCCCTGGCCAGCAAAAACGCCATCCTGGTGGTGGAATTTGCCCGGGAACTGCACGCCGAAGGCATGTCCATCGCCGACGCCGCAGTGGAGGCCACCCGCCGGCGGTTCCGCCCCATTGTCATGACTTCCTTCGCCTTCATCCTGGGAGTGGTGCCCCTGATGAAAGCCGGGGGCGCCGGGGCTGCCAGCCAGCAGGCCATCGGCACCGTGGTCTTCGGGGGCATGCTCTCCTCCACCATCCTGGCCATCCCCTTCGTGCCGGTGTTCTACGTGCTCACCCAGCGATTGAGCGAATGGCGACGGCCACCTGCGGCGCCGGGCCTACCCTCGGCAGGACAGGCTACGGGGAAACCGGAAGAATAACCCGGATATTCTATGATAATCAGCAAGTTTTGGATTGACATTATCTATTGTCCGGATAGATAAAATTTATGCTATAATTATTAGTAAAAATAATACTAAGAGAAAAAAGGGAGGGTGGTGAAAGCTTCCGGATTACGATTATCGTTTAGCAGAAAAAAGATTATTTAAGTAAGATCCGTTGCCAGCCATTTTGGGTGCATGTGAACTTGAGATGATCTTCTGAACATGGATTTCCCAGACATTTTCTGGCCACTGTGGCACAGGCAGGCGCATAATTTTAGGGATTCACCATGAATGAAGACTCGGTTCGCGAGAAACTCTTATCTTCAGAGATCAGAACCTTGCATTGCCCGGCGTCTGAAGCCGTATCCTCCCCCTATGCGCCCATCAGTGTGTCGGCGTTGATTCCCGGGGAGAGGGTCACCTTCAAACTGTATCTGAAGGTGGCCCAAAAGGAGACCCATGACTTTGCCTATCCCTGTTTTCTCAAGGAGGAAGAGGTTTGGGAACGGCAGTGGCTGGATCTGCTGGCCCAGAAGGGCATCAGCCGCCTCTATTTTCATAAGGAGGATTTAAGCAACGTTATCAGCTATCTCAATAATCACCTTCAGTTGTTGAGCCATCAAAGCCAGAAGGTCACCCGGAAACTGCTGGTGGTTTTCTCGGAACACCTGAATCTCAGCATCCGCCTGGC
>DYJG01000334.1 GCA_020723225.1 Desulfobacca acetoxidans
AAGCCAAAACTATTTTTTTGCAACTGTCGAAGATGAGTCTGAATGACAAAAAAGAATTTCGCAGAGGTCTCAAGCCAAGACCGCGACTTCCGTGAACTTTTAAAACCCCACCATCCTCGGCCGCGACACGGCTTTCATAACTTTGAACTTTGAACTTGGAACCTTGAACTTTCAGGCCCATCCGCCCCCGGCCGCCATCGCGCCCCCTGGCGGCTGCCCCGGCGGGCAAACTCCGCTTTGATGGCCTGGAGCACCCGGGATTTATCCCGGCACCACTCCGGAGCCAACAGCTCCCCGGGGTGCGGATCGCCGGTGAGACGGTGGATGACGCAGCCCTGCGGCAGCAGCTCCAGGAAGTCCACCACCGCGGCCGCGTATTCCTCTAAGGTCAAGCAGCGGTATTCGCCCCTCAGGAGTAGTGCGGCCAGGGCCGAGTCCCGGGTGACATAAAGCAGATGAATCTTCACCCCCTGGATGGGAAGCCCCCCCAGATAGGCCGCGGTGGCCGCCATCTCCGGCGGGCCCTCTCCCGGCAGGCCCAGGATTACGTGGGCCACGGTTTCCAGGCCCCGGGCCGCGGCCCGGTGCACCGCGTCCGTGAAACAGGCGACGTCATGGCCCCGGTTCAGGCGCTGCAAGGTGGCGTCATGCGCGGACTGGAGGCCCAGCTCCAGCCATACCAGGTAATCCTTCTTCAGTTCCGCCAGCAGGTCTAAAACTGCATCGCTGACGCAATCCGGACGGGTGCCGATGCTCAGACCCACCACCCCGGGGCAGGCCAGGGCCTCCAGGTAGAGGCTCCGCAACTGCTCCAGGGGGGCATAAGTATTGGTGAAACTCTGGAAATAGGCGATAAATTTCCGCGCCCCATAGCGCGGCCCCAACCGGGCCTGGCCTTCTTTGATCTGCTCCCCGAGGCCCAGCCCCCGGCTCCAGGCCCCGGTACCCGAACCCCGGGCATTGCAATAAAGGCACCCCCCCCGCCCTACCCTGCCGTCCCGGTTGGGACAGGTCAGGCCGGCGTCCAGGGTGATTTTTTGCACCCGCTCGCCATAGCGCTGCCGGAGATAACCGCTGAGGTCCCGGTAGGGCGGCTCCCCCATCAGGCCAGGTCCCCCCAGGCGTACTGGATCAGGGTGAGGGCGGCCAACGCCGCGGTGGGCACTTTCAGCAGGCGGGGGCCCAGGCTGACGATTTCAAAGCCCGCGTCCCGGGCTTGATGGGCTTCCTGGGACGTAAAACCTCCTTCCGGGCCGATGAGCACCCGCACTGAATCAGGGCGTCCCCGGCGCAGCAAGGCCTGCAAACCGCCCCCCGATTCCTCTTCCCAGAAGAGGAGTTTCTGCGTTTCCGGACCGGTGAGCGCGGCGGCGAAGTCCCGGGGATCTTCGATCCCGGGGATGGCTGAGCGGCGGCAGGATTTGAGGCTTTCCCGGGCCAGGCGCTGCCAGCGCGTCCGGCGGCGGGCCGCCCGCTCCGGGCTGGCCTGCTCCGAGCGTTCCGAGGTAAAGGGCAGAATCCGTTTTACTCCCATCTCCGTGGCCTGGCGCACCACTGCGTCCAGGGCCTCCCCCTTGGCCAGGCCGATCCCCAGGGTAAGGTCCAAAAATGATTCGCCCCGGGGCGGCAGTTCTTCCAGCACTTGCAATACCGCGGCGGCAACGCCGGCCTCCTGCACCACCGCGGCAAAATTGCGGCCTTCCCCGTCGAAGACCTCCACCCCGGCCCCCGGGCCCAGGCGCAGGACTTTGGTTAAATGGCGGGTCTCCTCCGGAGCCAAGGGTATCTTGCCGTCTTTGAAGGCCGCGGGGGGAGCATAAAAGCGGCGCTGGAATTCTAGCGGGGATGATTTCATGGTCAAATACGTCTTAAAACCAAGGCGCCCCAATCCTCCTCGGTGAGAAACCCGGCTTCCTGCATACCCAAAGTCAGGAACCGGCTCTCCAGCCGGGAGCGGTCTTCCTGGAGAAAGCCGGAAATAATCAAAGAGCCTCCGGCCAACAACCGGGCATAAAGGGCCTCGGCCAGCTCCAGGAGGTCCGGGGCCGTGAGGTTGGCCAAAATCAGGGCGAACTGCTGCCGCAAGGCGGTCAGGGGCGTGGCCTCCACCAGGATCCGTTCCTCCAGGGCGTTGAGGCGCACGTTTTCCAGGGCTGCGGCCACCGCCTCCGGGTCCACGTCGATGGCCAGGACACCGGCCCCCAGGCGGGCCGCGGCCAGGGCCAAAATGCCGCTGCCGGTGCCCACGTCCAGAACCTGCCACGGTTTGGCATCCAAGGGCAGGACCCCGCTCCAGACCTCTTCCAATGCCCGCAGGCAAAGCAGCGTGGAGGGGTGGCGGCCGGTGCCGAAGGCCATGGCCGGATAGATGGTGATTACCAGTTCATCGGGTCCGGCCGCGTATTCCTCCCAGGGAGGCCGCACCACCAGGCGGGAGGTGACTTTTCTGGCTTTGAAATGAGTCTTCCAGGCCTCGGCCCAGTCCTCTTCCGCCACCGGAAGCGTTTCCAGCCCCAGGGGAGAGAGGCCGTGGGTGCGGAGGCGCCGTAGATACTCCTGCAGCTCCCCTTGCTGCCAGGGGCCGAATTCTTCGGGCCGGAAATAGGCGCGAATGATCACCCCCGCTCCAGGCCCTTCCTCTTCCTCCAGTATTACTCCCCGGCCGCTGAACTCCGTGAGAAAGAGGGAGGCTTCTTCCTGCATCGCCAAGGGAACCAAAAAGCGCACTTCGATCCAATTTTTTTCGGCCATCAGTAGAATTATATCATGAAAAGGCGGCGGGTTGGAGTTGGCAACCGGCAGGAAATTACTGGCTTAACATTTCCAGGATTCTGTTCGGCAGATCATCCCGGTTGTCGGGGGTAACGTTGATCAGAATCTTATTCATTTTCCGCTTCATCTGCTCGCCATATTCTTCCGCCGGCTCCGCCATGGCCACCAGGATGGAAACCGGAGCCGTCCAGAGGCGCTCCAGCGCCTCGATAAAGCGGGGGGACAGGCAGACCATCTTGTTGACCTCATCCACCACCACCAGGTCCACCCCCGGAGACGCAAATAAACTCGGCAGAGCAATCCGGTGCAGATTTTCCAGGCTCACCCCGAACTTCCCCACCCGGTGGGGGCCGGGAAGGCCGGCGTGGGCCAGGTAGGCCATTTTCCCGTCCAGGGTGACGATCTCAAACCCGACCCGCATCCCCCTTTCCGTGACCTCCCGGGTATAAAAACCCGTAGCCTTGCCCGGGAACCGGGATACCACCTTGCGCACCACCGTGGTCTTGCCGCACCAAGCCGGACCGGTAAGCAAAATACGCGGTCTTATTGAAGTTTTACCGCGAACCCGAATGATCTCCATATCTTTAACAGAAACGCGAATGTTAAATTTAACATCGGCCAGGAATTTAATTTATCCCGTCCAGGACTTACACCGCACTTCGTCTAGATTCCACAATAGCACTATAAAAATTTACTTTCAAGAATTTAAACCATTAGCCGTCAAGGATTTTTTCTGCATCTTTCTTTGCGCCTTTGCGTCTTTGCGTGAGGCACTCTATCAATCAGGGCTGCTCTTCTCCAATTCCCAAAAGCCCCAGGATCCTTTCCGGAAGCTCGTCCCGGTTGGCGGGGGTGACAGTGATTAAGGCCGCACCCGGCTTCTCTTTGACCTGCCTTATATAGCCGCCGCCTTTCTCGGCCACGGTGAGCAACAAGCGGGCGTCCGCGGCCCACAGCCTTTCCATGGCCTCCACAAACCGGGGGGAGAGGCACTCCATCTTGCCGATTTCGTCCACCACCACCAGGTCCACTCCGGGGCGCCATTCCAGGGCGGGGAGGCCCACCCG
>DYJG01000335.1 GCA_020723225.1 Desulfobacca acetoxidans
ACCAGGCCATCAGTATCGGCTACCGCGGCCCCCACAACAAGATCGTGGCCAAGGCGGACTACCCCTATATCGATTCCGACTGCGTCTTCTGCGGGGAATGCGTGCAATCCTGCCCCGTGGGCGCGCTTCTGGATAAAAACGCCATGCACCAGGGCCGCGCCTGGGAACGCCGCCACGTCCGCACCACCTGCCCTTACTGCGGGGTGGGCTGCCAGATCGACCTGCACGTCAAGGGCGGTACCCTCATCAAGGCCACCGGGGCCCCTGTCCTGCCCAACGAAGGCCGCCTCTGCGTCAAGGGCCGGTTCGGCATGGGGTTCGTGCAGCATCCGGACCGCCTGAAGACTCCGTTGATCCGCAAAAACGGCGAACTCCAGGAGGCCACCTGGGATGAAGCCCTGGATTTCGTGGCTAAACGCCTCAAGGAAGTCAAAGAAAAGCACGGTCCCGAGAAGATCGGCGGCTGGTGTTCGGCCCGGATTACCAACGAAGAGAATTACGTGATGCAAAAACTGATGCGCGCGGTGATCGGCACTAATCATGTGGATCACTGCGCCCGTCTCTGACACAGCTCCACCGTGGCCGGGCTGGCCGCGTCCTTCGGTTCCGGAGCGATGACCAATTCCATTCAAGAATTGGAAGACGCCGATTGCATCCTGGTGATCGGCTCCAACACCAACGAAAACCATCCAGTGATTGCAGCCCGCATCAAGCGGGCGGCGAAAATGAAAAATGCAGATCTGATCGTCGTCGACCCCCGGCGCCAGGATCTGGTTAAGTTCTCCAAACTCTTTCTCCGCCAGACTCCGGGCACCGATATCGCCCTGATCAACAGCATGATGCAGGTGATCATCGCTGAAAAGCTCTACGACGAGCCTTACGTGACTGAACGCACCGAGAATTTTGACGCCTTCAAGGAGACGGTGGCCAAGTACACCCCGGAATACGCCGCTAAGATCACCGGCATACCCGCCGCCCAGATAATCGAGGCCGCGCGCATGTTTGCCAGGGCGAAGGTGGCTTCCATCGTCTACTGCATGGGCATCACCCAGCACACCGTGGGCACCGACAACGTCAAGACCCTGGCGAATTTGGCCATGCTCTGCGGCAACGTGGGCGTCCACGGCGGCGGCGTCAATCCTTTGAGGGGACAGAATAACGTGCAGGGCGCCTGCGACATGGGCGGCCTGCCCAACGTTTTTTCGGGCTACCAGCCGGTGGCGGACGCCGCGGCCCGGCAAAAGATGGAGGCCGCCTGGGGCGTGTCCAATCTCAACGACAAGCCGGGGATGACCATGACCGAAATGCTGCCGGCCATCTCCAAAGGCGGCATCAAGGCCCTGTACATCGTCGGCGAAAATCCCGCCCTCACCGACGCCGACTCCAACCACGCCATCAAGGAGATGCAGGCACTGGAGCTCCTGGTGGTCCAGGATATCTTTCTCACCGAAACCGGGAAGCTGGCGGACGTGGTGCTGCCCGCGTCCTCCTTTGCCGAAAAGGACGGCACCTTCTCCAACACCGAGCGGCGGGTGGCCCGGGTGCGCCGGGCGATTCCCCCGGTGGGGCAATCCAAGTCCGATTGGCAGATTATTTGCGAGATTTCCAAACGCCTGGGCTATCCCATGGAATACCGCAACCCCGAGGAGATCTTCGAAGAGATTCGCAAGGTGACGCCGGCTTATGCGGGGATCTCCTATCAGCGCCTGGAGGCGGGAGGATTGCAGTGGCCCTGCCCCACCGAGGATCACCCGGGCACCATGTTCCTCCACAAGGACCGCTTTGCCCGGGGCCTGGGCGCCTTTTTCGCCATCGACCATAAAGACCCGGCGGAGATGCCGGACAACGATTATCCCCTCTATCTCACCACCGGCAGATTATTGTATCATTATCATTCCGGCACCATGAGCCGCCGGGCTCCCGGGCTGACGGAGAAGGCCCCGGAGTGCCGGGTGGAGATCGCGCCGGCGGACGCCGCCAAATACGGCATCGGTGAAGGCGAGCAGGTGCGGGTGCGCTCCCGCCGGGGGGAAATCACCGCCAAGGCCCAGATTTCCAAGAAGGCCGTGGCCGGCACCGTCTTCCTGCCGTTCCACTTCGCCGAGGCTTCGGCTAATAAACTGACCAACGCCGCGCTGGATCCGGTCTCCAAGATTCCGGAATACAAGGTCTGTGCGGTGCAGATCGAGAAAGCGTAAGGAGGCCGGACATGACTGCTCATTCAGGATGCGCCTGCCAGACGGCAGCCCCATTAAGCCCCGAGACCATGAATCTGGTCGATGCCATTATCAATCGCCATAAAGATCAGCCCGGCGCCCTGATGCCGGTCTTGCAGGAAGTTCAGGAAGCCGTCGGCTATCTGCCCCCCGAAGTCCAGGAGCGGATTGCCACGGGTTTGAACATCCAGGGCAGCGAAGTCTTTGGGGTGATGAGTTTTTATTCCATGTACACCTGGAAACCCAAAGGCAAGTACGTGATCCGCATGTGCGAATCGCCCCCCTGCCACGTGAGCGCCGCCGGCGATATGCTGCAAGCCTTAAAGCAGGAGTTGGGCGTGGGCGTGGGCGAGACCACCAAGTGCGGCACCTTTACTTTGGAAAAATCCGCCTGCCTGGGGGTCTGCGAAGTGGCGCCGGCCATGCAGATCAACGAGGTGGTCATCGGCAACCTCACCCCCGCAAAAATCAAGCAGGTGCTGGCCGATTACCGGGCCGGCAAGGCCCCGGACTACAAAACCCTGCCTTACAGCACCAAGGATTTCCGCTCCTATAAGCAAAGTCCCCACAACTTGATTCTGCTAGACAACGTGGGCGTCATCGATCCCCGGAAGATCGACGATTACCTGGCCAAAGGCGGCTACGCCGGCCTGAAAAAGGCCTTGACCACCATGACCCCGGAACAGGTGGTGGAGGAAGTGAAGACCTCCGGCATCCGGGGCCGGGGCGGCGCGGGTTTCCCCGCGGGCCTCAAGTGGTCCTTCACCCGGCCGCTGACCGTCACCCCCAAATACGTCATCTGCAACGCCGACGAAGGGGAGCCGGGAACCATCAAGGACCGCTACATCATGGAAGGAGACCCCCACAAGGTCCTGGAGGGCATCGCCATCGCCGGTTTTGCGGTGGGAGCGTCCAAGGGCTTCATCTATGTGCGGGGGGAATATTATCTCTCCAAGGCCCGGCTCAATGAGGCCATCGAGCAGGCCCGGGCCAAGGGGTATTTGGGCGAGAAAATCTTCGGCACGGATTTTTCCTTTGATATCGAAGTGCGCTCCGGCTTCGGCTGCTACATCTGCGGCGAGGAAACCGCGCTCATCGAATCCATCGAAGGCAAACGGGGCTACCCCCGCATGAAACCGCCCTTCCCCGGCGTGGCCGGATTGTGGAAGAAACCCACCATCGTCAACAACGTGGAGACCCTGGCCTCCGTCCCGGCCATCATCAATAAGGGCGGGGAATGGTATAAATCCCTGGGCACCGCGGACACCACCGGCACCAAGATCTACCAGATCATCGGCCACGTGCAGACCCCCCAGATTGCCGAGGTTCCCGCGGGCATCACCCTGCGGCAGCTCATCGACACCTTCGGCGGGGGCTTAAAAGCCGGCTCCAAGTTCAAGATGTGCCAGACCGGGGGCGCGTCCGCGGGCATCGTCACTGATGCGGCCCTGGACACCGCCGTGGATTTCGGCTCCATGTCCAAAATGGGCGGGGCCTTGGGCTCGGGGACCATGCTGGTCATGGACGAAAGCGTCTGCGCGGTGGACTTCATCCGCTCCGTGGCCGTATTTTTCGCCCATGAGTCATGCGGCCAGTGCACCCCCTGCCGGGAAGGGA
>DYJG01000336.1 GCA_020723225.1 Desulfobacca acetoxidans
CCGCCTTGCCGGGCCGGTCCGCGATCAGGACCCCGTTGGGCCGGCCGCCGATCTCCCCGGCATAAGGATTGAAGCCTTCCAGGATGGTGTTCAACAGCCCCGTGCCCCGGGTGTCGTTCAAAAACTGGCCCCGGAAGCCGATGAGGCCCCGGGACGGAATCTGGTATTCCAGGCGCACCCGGCCGGAGCCGTGGTTGATCATTTTTACCATCCTTCCCCGCCGCGCCGCCATCTTCTCGGTGACAATGCCGATGAACTCCTCGGGGATATCCACCACCGCCAGCTCCACCGGCTCGGAGAGTTTGCCGTCCCGCTCCCGGGTGATGACCCGGGGCTTGGAGAGGGATAATTCAAACCCCTCCCGGCGCATCATCTCGATCAAGACCGCGAGTTGCAGTTCGCCCCGGGCGCTCACCTTAAACGCGTCCTTGGTCTCCCCCGGCTCCACCTTGATGCTGACGTTGTAAAGGACTTCCTTTTCCAGGCGCTCCTTGAGATGCCGGGAGGTCAAGAGCTTCCCTTCCTTTCCGGCCAGAGGCGAGGTGTTCACGGAAAAGACCATGGAAATGGTGGGCTCCTCCACCCGGATGCCGGGGAGGGCCTGGGGATTCTCCGGGTCGCTCAAGGTATCGCCGATGAAGGCTTGGGGCACGCCGGCCACCGCGGCCAGGTCCCCGGCTTCGATGCTGTCCGGTTCGCTCTTCTCCAGGCCCTCGAAGCTGTAAATGACGCTGAGGTTGGCCTTGCCGGCCGGCTGCCCGCCTTTCAGGAGCGCCACCTCCCGGCCTTTTTTGAGCGCGCCGTTGACGATCTTGCCCACGGCAATGAGGCCCACGTAGTCGCTGTAATCGAGGCTGGTGATGAGGAATTGCAGAGGCGCAGCCGGGTCGTAGGCCGGCGGCGGGATGGTGGCCAGGATAGCCTCAAAGAGCGGGGTCAGGTCCCTCCCCTCCCCTTCCGGTTCGGTCAAGGCAATTCCGGCCTTGGCGTTGGTGTAAAGCACAGGGAATTCCAGTTGCTCTTCGGTGGCGTCCAGGTCGATGAACAGGTCGTAGATCTCGTTCAGCACCTCTTGGGGCCGCCGGTCCTCCCGGTCGATTTTGTTGATGACCACGATGGCCGGCAGGCCCTTCTCCAGGGCCTTGCCCAGGACGAACCGGGTCTGGGGCAAGGGGCCTTCGGTGGCGTCCACCAGGAGCATGACCCCGTCCACCAGGTTCAGGGTGCGCTCCACTTCGCCGCCGAAATCCGCGTGGCCCGGGGTGTCGACGATATTGATCTTCACGTCCTTATAAGTAATGGCCATGTTCTTGGCCATGATGGTGATGCCCTTTTCCCGCTCCAGGTCCATACTGTCCATGACCCGCTCGGCCACCTGCTCGTTGGCCCGGAAAATCCCGCTCTGCCAGAGCATGGCGTCCGCCAGGGTGGTCTTGCCATGGTCCACGTGGGCGATGATGGCGAGGTTGCGCAGGTCGCCGCGAACTTTCATAAATATCTCCGGGACAGGCTGCTGTTGAGCAGCCCGTCCTTTAATCGATTTTATTTCCCGGTGGAATGAAGCCGGAACGGCTGGGATTACCGGTGTGCCGACGGAGGCTGATTCTATCGGCCAACTACTTGAATATATTTTTAATAATATAGTAAAATTGGCAAAAAAGCTATCCCATGAGATATTTCGACTTCTCCATATCAAAAGCCGGGGTAATGCCGACTTGTCCCAGGACCTTCTGGGGCGCCCACTTCAAGCTGGATACGGATGTCAGGCCGCTGTTTCCTTATCTCAATGCCGTTTTAAAAGACGCCAGGTTTTATGACAAACCCGAATGCATTGAATTTATTTTCGAAGGTTTCAAAGGCATGCTGTATCGCGACGAAGTTATCGCCGCGGCTTTTACGGGGGAAGACCAGGCCCGGGAATTTGCCCAACATCTGGTTGATTTCCTTAACGACCTTAACGACAGAAAAGACTCCCTCAGGCCTGATTTTAAGAAATTTACCCCGGTATCCGTGATTGATATCTATAAAATACTGCCGCAAACCAATTGCCGGGAATGCGGCTTTTCCACCTGCCTGGCATTCGCCGCGGCTTTAAGCAAAAAAGAAACGACTATCGATCAATGTCCCGGCTTAAGCCGGCCGATATCCCAATACGCCCTTTACCCGGTCATTAACCGGGAAGGCGATTTGGTCTCCACCGTGTCCCTGGAAATCGACGCTGCCCAAACCCTTCCTGCAAACCAAGAAGCCGCGGCGCAAGCCGGTCTTTCGGACCGGGAGTTACAGGTGCTCCGGCTGCTGGCCGCGGGTTCCACTAATCTGGAAATCTCCGAGATCCTCTGCATCAGCCCCCATACGGTCAAAAGCCACGTGGTTCACATCCTCAACAAGCTCGGGGTGAATGACCGCACCGAGGCGGCGGTCTGGGCCGTCCGCCACGGTCTGGCCTGAATCCGTAAATTTCGTCAAAGAATTTGCCGTTGGCGTAAAAATCACCCGAATGGGCGATTCTTTTTCCGGAGAGGCCGCGTAATATCCGGTTCCAGAATAGAGGCGGCGCCGGCAGTCAGGCCGCAGCCCAAAATCCGAAAGGAACCCAGGAGGTAATCAGGATGAATTGCGCCCGCTGTAACTCCGCCATCGACCCGGGAGAGGAACGGGAATACCGCGGCCAGGTTCTCTGCGAGGACTGCCATCTGGATGAATTATCGCCGGTGCGGGTCTGTGACCCCTGGGCGGTGTATTGCGCCAAATCCCTGGAGCAGCATGGCGGCGGCGCCCCCGTCTTGACGCCGATTCAATCCGAGATCATCAGGGTGCTTACGGAAACCGGAGCAATGGGACCCGAAGAGCTGTTGGCCCGGCTGCCGGGGGAGATGACCTACCCTCAGCTGGAAAGGGAGTTTGCCGCGCTGCGGCATATGGAAAAGGTGCGGGGCGAAAGGAAGGAAGGCAAGGTTTTTATCAGACTCTGGTAACGGCAAGGGAGAATCTCATGGATTTCGATAAAGAGGCCGCGGTTTGGGACGCCGACCCCCGCCGGGTGAAACTGGCAAATGAGGTAGCCGACGCCATCATCCGGGAGATCAATCCCGCCAAAGACATGGACGCCCTGGACTTCGGCTGCGGCACGGGTCTGGTGACCCTCAGGCTGCAGCCCCTGGTGCAAAGCATTACCGCGGTGGACAACTCCCGGGGCATGCTCGCGGTTCTTCAGGACAAGGTTGAGAAACAAGGCCTGGCGAACGTGCAACCCCGGTTGGTTGATTTTGACCGCGGCGGCAAAGTAAACGGCGGGTTTCATCTCCTCGTCAGCAGCATGGCCATGCACCACGTGGAGGACGCGGCGGGGTTGTGCCGGTTCTGGTACGATCTGCTGCTGCCGGGCGGCTGGCTCGGTTTTGCCGATCTGGATGAAGAAGACGGTTCGTTTCACGGGGACAATACCGGGGTTTTTCATCTCGGCTTCCCCCGGCCGGACGTCCAGGCGCTCCTCAGCAGTGCCGGTTTCGGGGAGGTCCGGATTTCGACCGCGGCTTCCATAGTGAGAGAGACCGCGGGAGAAGAACCGCAAGAATATACCGTGTTTCTGGCCGTGGGGAGGAAATCGGGGAAATAGCCGGGGCAATACTTTTCAATCAATCGCGATCATGCTCCGCGGCCCTGATAGATGAGCTTTCGCACCTGCTCCCAAGAAGCTCCGGCAACCTGAGGTTGCAGCCCTTGGCCTTTGAAGCCCGCCCGGCGCAGCTTGAACGCAGAGGGCTGCACTTCTTTGCCGATGGCA
>DYJG01000337.1 GCA_020723225.1 Desulfobacca acetoxidans
TCAATGGTCTGCCGGGTAATCAAACCCATGAGCTTCCCGGAACTGAGCACCGGCATGGCGTTGATGCTGTAGCGGTTGAGCAGAAGTTCCCCTTCTTCCAGGGTCACTTCCGGAGAGACCCATTTGACCGGAAAGGACATGATCTCCCGGGCCCGGCGCTGGGGGTGCACCTTGGTCTGGATCAGGCGGCGGATTTCCTCC
The DNA here is from genome assembly GCA_020723225.1 of Desulfobacca acetoxidans. Classification (GTDB taxonomy): domain Bacteria; phylum Desulfobacterota; class Desulfobaccia; order Desulfobaccales; family 0-14-0-80-60-11; genus SURF-52. Next base: position 202 of record DYJG01000337.1, read on the forward strand.
TCCACCTGGGTCAAGGGCGTGCCCTTGATGGCCGCGGCCGCGGCGTAGCTGTGGCCGCCTCCCCCAAGTTCGGCGAGGACGTCGGCCACGTCCACCTCCGGCACCCGGCTGCGGCCCACCACGTAAACCCGGTCCTCCATCTGGGCCAGGGCGAAGAGCACCTGGATATTGCCCATGTCCATGAAGCGGTGGGCCACCACCGCGAAGTCGGGGACGTACTCCCGGGCGGTGGAGTGGGCCAGGACCACCTCGATGCCGTTGACATGGAAGTGGCTGGTATGTTCCAGGAGGTTGTTGAGCAGGGACACCTGCTCCGCGGACATCTCCCGGGAGAGGATGCCGGCCACCACGTTCAGATCGGCGCCCTGTTCCAGCAGATAGGCCGCGGCCTGAAAATCCTGGGGAGTGGTGGAGGAAAAGGTGAAGGAGCCGGTATCCTCGAAAATCCCCAGGGCCATGATGGTGGCCTCCTGGGGGGTTAGCTCCAGGCCCTTCTCCCGGATAATGCGGGTGAGGATGGCGGTGGTGGAGCCCAGGGGTTCGACGATCTCCACGCTGCCGTGCACGTCGTCCGGGGAGTCGGGGTGGTGGTCGTAGAGGTGAATCTCCACCTCGCCGGAGGCCGCGGCTTCGGCGTAGCGGCCGATGCGGGAGGCCTGGCGGGTGTCCACGATGATGAGGCGTTTGATTTCCTCCGGCGGCGCCTGCTTCATGCGGGCGAAATCCAGGAAATAAAAACTGGAGCGCACGAAAAAATCCCGCAGACTGCTCTCCTGGGCCCCGGAAAAAACCAGGAGGGCCTGGGGATAGAGCTTTTTGGCGGCCACCATGGAGGCCAGGGCGTCGAAGTCCGCGTTCAGGTGGGTAGTGATCACCTCCAGGGTGCGGGGCGGGGGGGAGCCGGGCCGGGTCATGGCCGGGGATGCGCCTTTTTATGGACCTCCCGGAGGCGGGCGGCGTCCAGGTGGGTGTAGATCTGGGTGGTGGCCAGGTCGGCGTGGCCCAGGAGCAGTTGCAAGACCCGGAGATTGGCCCCCCGGGACAAAAGATGGGTGGCGAAGGAATGGCGCAGGGTGTGGGGGCTGAAATCCCGGACCCCGGCCTTCAAGGCATAGTGCTTCAGAATCTTCCAAAAGCCCTGGCGGGTGAGGGGCTTGCCCCAGCGATTGAGAAAGAGGTAATTGCTCTCCCGGTCCTGGATTAACTGACGCCGGCCCTGGGAAATATAGAGGTTCAGCTTCTCCACCGCCGGGGGCACCAGGGGCACCACCCGCTCCTTGCTGCCTTTGCCCTTAACCCGCACCATGCCCCGGCGCAGGTCCACCTGCTTCAGGGTGAGGCCTACCAGCTCCGAAACCCTCAAGCCTGTGGCGTAAAGGACCTCCAGGAGCGCGCCGTCCCGCTGGCCCAAGGGAGTGGCCGGGTCGGTGGCCGCGAGCAGGGCCGCCACTTCCTGTTCCCCCAGAACCTTGGGGAGTTTCAGGGGCAGGCGGGGGGAATCCAGCAGCTCCACGGGGTTGGCTGCGAGCTTTTCCTCCCGCAGCAGAAACCGGAAGAACTGGCGCAGGGCCGAAAGCCTTCGGGCCCGGCTGCGGGCCGAGAGGCCCCGGGCCTCCAGGGAAGCGAGGTAGCCCTGAAGGTCTTCCAGAGTCACTTCCTCCCACGAGGACCGGCCCAAGGTGAAGATATATTCCCGGAAGTTCTGGAGATCGTGGGCGTAGGACTCGAGCGTCAGGGCCGCCAGGCCCCGTTCCGCAGAGAGGTGGTGGTAGAACTGCTCCAGGAGTTCGTCCAGGTAATCCGGCCCGGCCTGGAGCAATTCCGAGAGGATGGCCGTGATCTCCGGCTTGGTCAGCACCTGGGACGGGCTCTGGAAAGAGGCGGGAGCGTCGAACTGCTCCAGGGGGTTGCGGGCGATCATTTTTTTCTTGAGGAGAAACTGGAAGAAACGCCTGAGCGCCGTGAGCCGCCGGTCCAGGCTGCGGGGCGGCAGCCGTTTTTCTTCCAGGCCTTTAAAGTAATCTTGAAAATCCTCCAGAGCCACCGCACCCCAGGAGGTCTTCTCCAAGCCGTGGATGAAGATCCGGAAATCCCGCAGGTCGCCGGCATAGGATTCCAGGACCGGGGCCGCCAGTCTTTCTTCCGCCTGCAGATGATGGTAGAATTGCGCCAGCGCGGTGTCCATGGGCTGTATCCGCTTATTATTTCAGGTTGATTATACCCTGAGTCGGCGAAAAGTGATAGGGAGAGTTGGGAGGAGACAGTCATTCAGGGGCCTTTGGCCTACCCATAAATTATGAAAGGCTCGCATTGCGGGCGTATCGCCCGCCCCTTGACGAGAGCTTACTTTTCAATTATTTTCGAAGAAAGTGCACGCACTTCGGGAGCAGAAAATGGCCGTCCAGTATTTGACCGATGCTAAAGGCAAAAAGGTCGCGGTGGTGGTTCCATTGGCTGAGTGGGAGGCCTTGCAGGCCAAGCTGCGGGATTTGACCTATGAGGAGTTGAGCCCCGAAGAAGCGGCGGGTTCAGAGGCCGCATGGCAAGATTTCCTGGCCGGCAAGACCAAACCCCTGGCGCAAGTGATCAAAGAGCAACTGCATGACCGGGAAGACTAAGCCCGCCTGGCGTGTAGAAATCAATCACCAATTTGACAAGAAATTATCCAAACTGCCCCGACCCGACCGTCAACAAATTCTTTCCTCTTTAGAAAAACTGGAACAAGCTCCCCTAACTCTGGCCAAATCCTTGAAAGGGCGCTCCGACTGGCGCTTAAGAGTGGGAAATTGGCGCGTCCTCTTGCGGTTAGAAAAAAAAATGAGAGTGATCATTGCCTATGACCTGGGTCCCCGAGGGGATATTTATAAGTAACGGTGTGATCGGGAAGATTCTCAAAGACCTTGATATTGGATGGCTGAAACAGTGAAATTCAAATCCACGATTAAGGATGTAGGTACAGAAACACGACCAGGCTAATTCTAATGACCCAAATCATCTACGGCCGCCATCCGGTTCTGGCCGCGCTGCGCCAGGCCGACTCGCCTCTGGAAGAGGTGGTCATCGCCCAGGGGACTAAAGGGCATTGGCTGGGGGAGGTGCGCCGCCTGGCCAAGGCCGCAGGGGTGCGCCTCCGGGAGCTGGAGCGCCCGGCCCTGGACCGTATCGCCGGCACCAGCCATCACCAGGGAATCCTGGCCCGCCGGGGTATCTTTGCTTACCGCTCCGAAGACGAACTTCCGGACCTGGTCTCCGGTCTGACGGAGCCGGCGCTACTGATCGCCGCGGACGGCCTCACCGACCCCATGAACCTGGGGAACTTGAGCCGCAGCGCGCATGCCGCGGGGGCCCACGGCCTCATCATCCCCAAAGAGCGGGCCGCGGGAGTGACCCCTGCGGTCCTCAAGGCCGCGGCCGGGGCCCTGGAATATCTCCCGCTTTTTCGGGTGACCAACCTGGCGGATTGTTTGATTCGTCTGAAGGAGGCAGGCCTGACCATCATCGGCACGGATTCCCAGGCGGAAAAGAACCTTTACGACGCAGATTTAACCGGCCCCCTGGTCCTGGTCATCGGCAGCGAAGACAA
>DYJG01000338.1 GCA_020723225.1 Desulfobacca acetoxidans
TGGCTTCGAGCAACCGGGGAGCCCCGGACAGCTTTGTGGGCGTTAATTTCGCGTTTAGGCCTTATTTTCAGCAGGCCATTTCCGGAGCTCCCGCCTCTTACCTGGCGTTGGGCGTCACCTCCAAGAAACGGGGCGCGTATTACGGCCATCCGGTGGCAGGAAAGAAGGAGGACCTGGGGGTGGTGGTGATCAAGGCCTCCATCGAACATATCGAGGAAGAGCTGGGCGCGGACCGGGACGAAGTGGTGTTGGTGACCGATCCCGAGGGCATTATTTTCATTTCCAGCCGCAAGGATTGGCTGAATCAAACGATGGAGCGGCTTTCCCCCGAACAAGCCGCCGTGATCGTCGGTTCGGCCCAGTTTGGAGCCGGCCCCTGGCCCTGGACCGGGCTGACCCTCAAGTGTCCCAATACCGTCGCGGACGCCGCCGGGGAAGAGTACCTGCTGCACCGCCTGGAATTGGACCGCTATCCGGGCTGGCGCGTCATCCACTTAAGGAGCCTCAAGGCCATCGCCAAGACCGTGTCCGGCCCCATCATGCGGATTACCGGTCATATCATCCTGATTCTGCTGCTGCTCATCGGCCTGGCGGTGGGCGTGCTCTACCGGAAGGCGAGCCGGGAGCTTACCCGCCGCCTTGAGGCGGAGATGGGCTTACGCAAGAGCGAAGAGCGCTACCGCGCCCTGTACAACAATACTCCCGCCATGCTGCATTCGGTGGACCCGGCCGGCAGCCTGCTCAGCGTCAGCGACTACTGGTGCGAGACCTTGGGATACCGCCGGGAGGAGGTCATCGGCCGCAACATCCTGGAATTTCACACGGACGCGTCCCGGCGCTACGCTGAAGAGACCGTCTTCCCCGCGTTTCTGGATCAGGGGTTCGTGCAGGATATCTCCTTTCAATTCGTCAAGGAGAGCGGGGAAATTATCGACGTGCTGCTCTCGGCCTTTGGCGAGCGGGACGAAACGGGAAAGATCTTCAGGTCCATCTCCGTGTCCATCGACGTCACCGAACGACTGCGGGCGGAGCGGGCCCTCAAGCAGGCCCAGAAGGAGTTGAGCAGCTACTCCCAGGACCTGGAGCGGCAGATCCGCAAGCGCACCCGGGAAATCGCCGGCATCTTGAGATATACCCCGGCCATCATCTATATCAAGGACCGGGAGGGACGCTACAGTCTGGTCAACCCGCGCTTTGAAAAGTTGTTCGGCTTAAGCCAGGAAGAGGTGCGGGGCAAGACCGACTACGATATTTTTCCCATAGAGACCGCAGACCGGCTCCAGGCCAGCGACCTGGAGGTCCTGGCCACCAAGGCCTGCCGGCAGGTGGAGGAGCAGATTCCTCAGGCAGACGGCATGCATACCTATCTCTCGGTAAAGTTCCCCATTTACGACGATTCCCGGACCATCAGCGGGTTATGCGGCATCTTGACGGAAATCACCGAAGTGAAAAAGGCCCAGGACCAGTTGCGGCGGCTCTCCGGAAGCATCATCGCCGGCCAGGAAAAGGAGCGCACCGCCATTGCCCGGGAACTGCACGATGAATTGGGGCAGATGCTCACCGCAATTCGCCTGGACTGCGTCTGGCTGGCGGAGCGGCTCCAGGGGATGGATGCCCCGGCCCGGGAGCGGGCCTGCGGCATGTGCGGCCTGATCGACAAGGGTATCCGGGAAGTGCGGGAGATGACGGTGCGGCTGCGCCCCGGGGTGTTGGACCGGCTGGGGCTGGTGGACGCCCTGGAGTGGTATACCGGGGATTTCGAGCGGCGCACCGGCATCACCTGCTTCTTCGAGCGGGACGGCCAGCCCGCCATTGAAGACAGCGTAGCCACCGCGGCCTACCGCATCGCCCAGGAGGCCCTGACCAACGTGGCCCGCCACGCCGGGGCCAACCTGGTGACCGTTGCTCTCCAGGCCCAAGACGGCCTCCTCACCCTCACCGTGGCCGACAACGGCCGAGGCTTCGACGCCACCAAGCTCACCGAGGAGGAGGGCCTGGGGATTGCCGGCATGAAAGAGCGGGCCGGCCTGGTGGGGGGGAGGCTGGAGGTGGAGTCTGTGGCCGGGAAAGGGACCAGCGTCCATTTTAAGGTGCCGTTGCTCTGAAAAGATAACCTCACGCAAAGACGCCAAGGCGCAAAGTAAGACGCAGATATTTATTGGCAATTTTTTCTTGCATTTGTGCCAATGCCGCTTATAATGAGATATTATATAGCTCATATGGGATATTAAATATCTCATATGAGCTATTAAATAGATCATAAAGGCAGTCATATGTTAGAGCCTTTGCTCGGTTCCCTCAATTGCGAGCGTGTCCTCATGTTCATTTATGGCCGCGAGGAAGGCTACCCCAGGGAAATTGCGAGATTTTATCACACCGATCTATACCCGGTCAGGAAGCAGCTCGACAAGCTGGAAACCGGCGGCATTCTGGCCAGCCGGGTGGCGGGGCGAACCCGCCTTTATACCTTCAATCCCAGGTACCCATTCCTAAAAGAGCTAAAAGGGCTTCTGAAAAAAGCCTTGTCTTTTTACAATCCAGAGGACCAAGAGAAGCTCTTGATGATCCGGCGCCGGCCCCGGCGGCGAGGAAAGCCCTTTGAAGCAGGTTAAAGACATGACGGTGGGAGAGCTGGCGGCCTTTATCTCCTCCCATCTGGATGAGCATGGGATGGAGGTGGTTCTATCCGGGGGGAGCTGTGTAACCATTTACAGCCGCCAGCAATATGTTTCAGCAGATTTGGACTTTATTGAGCTGCGATCTATCAGGAGGAAAGACCTTAGAAAAGCTCTGGCAGAAATCGGCTTCTTTGAAGAAAACCGGTATTTTAAACACCCGGATACGGAAATGATAGTGGAGTTTCCGTCAGGTCCGCTGGCTGCCGGTGGAGAGCCGATCGAAGACATTATCGTCATGGAGTTTGCCACCGGGAGCTTGAAGCTCATTTCTCCCACAGAATGCGTCAAAGATCGTTTGGCTGCGTTTTTTCATTGGCACGACCGCCAGAGTTTGGCACAAGCCGTTTTAGTTGCTCAATCAAAGGAGATTGATTTAAGTGAGATTGAAAGGTGGTCGAGGAATGAAGGGAAGCTGCAGGAATTTAGAAAAATCAGGAAACAGTTGGTGGGAGAGAAGGCCAAGAGTAAATGATCTTACCTAAGCGAATATTATGGGGAATGGTGAGCGAGGTAATTCGTCGATTATCGACGAATTACCTGATAACCCATAACAGGCTTCAGAAAAAGCAGAAGAAAAAACCATGATTAAAGTCCTTCTGGCCGACGATCACAGCATTGTCCGGGCGGGGCTGAGGCGCCTGGTGGAGGAGAGCGGCGACATCTCCGTGGTGGCCGAGGCCGCGGACGGCCGGGAGGCCATCCGCCTGGCCCGGGAGCAGGAGCTGGACGTGGCAGTCATCGACCTCACCATGCCGGGGCTGGACGGACTCGAGGCCATAAGCCAGCTTAAGCTCTATTGCCCTGCCCTCCCCATCCTGGTCCTCACCATGCAGGAGGAGGGCCAGTTCGTGGTGCGGGCTCTGGAGGCCGGGGCCAAGGGCTACATCACCAAGCAATCGGCCCCGGAGCAACTGGTCAAGGCCATCCGCAAGGTCCACGGCGGGGGCGCGTATCTCTCCGAAACCGCGGCGGAGGCCCTGGCCGTCCATGCGGCGCGCAAGACCGCGGGCCGGTCGCTGCTGGCCTCCCTGTCCAACCGGGAAATCGAGGTGCTCCGGC
>DYJG01000339.1 GCA_020723225.1 Desulfobacca acetoxidans
GCCATGATGGTGGCCTTGGCGGAATAGTAATTGTAGGTTAATACGGCCACGAAAATAACGGCCGTACTGGCAAGAATAAAGATGGTGAGCCGGGTGGCCAGGCCGCTATTTTTCATGGGGAGACCTGCAATCGCGATAAAAATGGTGAAACTCCGGAATCTGGTCGATCAGGCCGAAGTTTTTCAGCTCCCGGGCCACCTGATGATAAGTCTCTTCTTCCAGGCATCCCAGGGAGACCTCGGCCCCGGGAGGTTGGATGATATCCCGCATCCGCTCCAGCATCCATTTCTGGTGCACCCGGTTGGTGGGCAGATTGGCGGCGTTGACGTACTTCATGACGATATCCAGGGCCTCGTCCACGTGAGAGAAGGCATATCTCCAGCCTTCCAGGGAGGCCTGGACAAACTTGACGCACTTGCCCGGGTCTTTCTGATAAGTGGACTCCAGGCAATAGATGCCGTCTTCGGGAAATTTCAGGCCGTAGTCGGACAGCATGAAAGTGGTCAACTCCCCGGGATCGATCCCCGCCTGGATGATCCGGTAGTACTCGTTGTACCACATGGCCGAAGCCACCTCCACGCCGCCCCGCAGGAAGAGGTTCATGGTAGTGCCTTGGGGGAGGGTTTGGACGTGGAGCCGGTGCTGCTGGAAAAAAGCCCGGGGCTGAATTTGAAATTCTTCGCCCCAGAGGGCCACCTTCTTGCCGTTGATGTCCTGAGGCTCCTTGATGCCGCTGGATTTCTTGGCCACCAGCATCAGGGCCGAGCGCTGGCCCACCTGGCCGATATTGACGAATGTATAGCCCATGGCCCGTTTAACGATGGCGGTGCTCAGGAACATGGTGCCGAAATCGGCCTGGCCGCGGTGCAATAAGTCCGAGGAAGGGAAATCGGGGCCGCCCCTGAGGATCTTCACCTCCAGGCCCCGGTTCCTATAAAAACCTTTCTCCCGGGCCACGTAATAGCCGGCGAACTGCGATTGGGGCGCCCATTGGGGGAGGAAGGTGACGGCCTGCAAGTCCCCGGCCCTGACCTGAGCGAAAGGCGTCATCAAAATCAAAACCAGCAGGAAAAGGGGGACAATCCGGCGCATAGACTTTCCCATTATCATTATCGACCCTTTTGCAAAAGTCTTTTCTCGGCGTGCCTTTTCTCCGCGCTCTCTGCGTCTCTGCGGTGAATCCTTTCTTTTTTGCACCGCAGAGACGCAGAGGACGCAGAGAATACGCCGGGAAGATTTTGATGAATTAAGCATTTTGCAAACGGCTCATCATCGTCATTTTCAAAAAACCCTTTTCGGCCGCGTTAATTGTTGGGCCGGAAGGTTATTCCAACCCCAAGGCCCGGCGGAAAATGGGGTAGATCTCCGGAGCGACGGAGGTGAAGCGGATGTGGGCCTCCACCCGGTTTTCCCCTGCGGGTTTGACCGCGGTGACCTTGCCGTAGAGGCGCTCCGGGATTTCCCGGCCGGCATCGTCCAGCAGGAGCAGGCGGACGTCCTCCCATTCCCACAATTCCCCCTCAAAAGTGATCGTGGCCGAGGTTTCGCAGAGTTGGTCGATCCGGGCCGCGGCCTCGCTGATGACGATCTTTGCACTGATGCGCTGGAGATGGACGGGGATCTTCGCGGCCAGGGGCGTCAGGGTTTCATAACGCTCCGGCAGATGGATATTATAAGGCTCTCCCATGCCCGTCACCTCATAAAGGGTGGTTTTGCCCGGAACCCCCTTTAATTTCACCTCCATGGCCTCCCCCATTTCGATGAAATTTTTCACCCGCTGATAAGTGGCCTGGCCCAGGAGGACCTGGCCGCCCACCGCATAGGATTCGATGCGGGAGGCGAAGTTCACATGGGCGCCCACCACGCTGTATTTGGTCCTTCTCTCGGAGCCGATGTTGCCCACCACCACTTCTCCGGTGTTCACGGCAATGCCCATCTCCAGGTGGGGCAGGCCGTCGGCCCGGTTCAAGGCGTTAACCTCCTCCATGGCAGCCTGCATGGCCAGGGCGCAGGCTACGGCCCGCACCGGGTGGTCCTCCATGGGTTCGGGCGCACCGAAGAAGGCCAGGATGCCGTCGCCGATGATCTCATCGATCACCGCGTGGGCATCCGTCAGAATTTCGATCATCTTCCCCAGGTAACGGTTGAGGAAAGTGACCACATCCTCCGGTTCCATGTCCGCGGTCAAGGCGGTGAAGCCCCGTAAATCCGAGATGAGAATGGAGACTTCCCGGGTTTCGCCTCCCAGTTCCAAGGCCCCGTCGGATTCCAGGAGCTTATTCACCACTTCCTGGGTGACGTAGCGGCCGAAGGTGTCCCGGATAAAATCCCGTTTGGCGATATAATCCATGAGCTGCTGCCCCAGCTGATTAAAGGAATGGGCCAGGTGCACCACTTCCCGCACCCCTTTTTCGGGCACGGCCACGGCAAAGTTTCCTTCCCCCACTTCCTTCACCCCTTTTTGCAGGTGGCGCAAGGGCCGGGAAATGGAGGCGGCAAAATAAAAACCGAACAGAGAGGCAAGCAGGATAAAGAGGGTGCCGGCGGCCAGCCCCGCGACCTTGGCCATCCGGTCCATCTTCTCGTGATGATTGACGATGGACTCCTTGGCCTTGGCGACGAATTCCCGGGAGGCCTTCCGGATCTTCTCCTGGGTGGGCAAAAAAAACTCGTCGATATTCACCACCGCGGCCACAAAGAAAGGCGTGCCGGGCACCCGCCTGGTGGCGGCATACCGCTGCCGTTGGCGGTTATCCTGGTCAAAGAAGGTCAAATAACCGGTTACCTTCTCTTCTTTGAGGGACCGATTCAAGAGCTGCCACATTTCCGGATATTGATCCTGCCAAAGCACATAGTTGACGCCCTCCACCTTTTTATCGGGGTGGAAGACGTTTATCCTGTTTTTGTCATAAACAATGGTGTAGCCGGCGATCCCTACAGGGGTGCGAATTTCCTGGATCGCGACCTGTCTCAGGAGTTTGTTGCGGCGGAGCTCCTCATAGTTAAAGGTTTTTTTCCCTTTTAATAGATAGGACAATTCGAGGGCCGCATCCGCAGCCTTATCTTCCACGATGTATTTTCCGTAAGTGGTGAGAATCTCTTCGGCGAGCCGGTTATTGGCGGTGGTAATCGCCTCCACGCCTTCTTCGGCAAAGATCAAGTTGCTTGCTGTCATCTTGTCCATGATCCAGTCGTCCACGAACCACATGCCCAGGGACAAGAGCAGGATCAACACCAGATAGGACAGAAGAATTTGGGTGCGGATGCCCATATCGGCCGCCAAAGTTCATAGGGATTTTTATCCAGCCAGTTCCAACTAGGCCGGACATAAGTGTTTCTGTCAAGAGAGAAAATGTGGTTGATGTCGGATGCTGCGGCGTATCTTGCGCGGGGTTATTAATGGTTGTCCGGAAAAACCAAAAGGGCCGCAAGCTGCGGCCCTTTTGAGGACTGGGAACCAAATTGTAACGCGTCTCAGGAGGCGATATCCCAGTTCTGCTCAAAGGTGTTGTCATAGAGGGTATAGAGATACCCCATCATCCTGCCCACTCCCGGCATGACTCCTTCCTGGGTCTTCCAGTAGCACAAATAAACGGCCGGAATCATGCGGGGCTCCTTGGTTTTGGGGTCCGGATCGATGTTCTGCCAGACCTCTTTCTTCTCCATGACCCGCCACAAAGTCCCGTACTTCTTGCTGCGCACGGTCTGCCCGACACTGGGAAGCTTCTTTTCCTT
>DYJG01000340.1 GCA_020723225.1 Desulfobacca acetoxidans
CCACCACCCCGGGATGGGGAGCCAGCCGTTGGCAGATGGCCGCCTCCTTGCGGAACTTGGGATTGGCGGCCCGGTCGTAAGGGATTTTGGCCACATAATGGCGTTGAGGCCCCAGTTCTTCGGTATCCAGGACCAGCCAGACCTCGCCGAAACTCCCCTGCCCCAATTTTCTGATCTTCTCGTAGCGGCCGCCCATCAGGGGCGTCAATTGCAGCAAAGCCAGGTAATCCCGGGCGCTGGGGAGAAGATGCTCCACCAGCCCCTTCAGGGCCTTTTTCAAAGGCGAGGGATGGCCCACCGGCTCCACCTTGAAACCCAGGATCTCCGGGTCCGATTGCGGCAGGGCCACGTCATTGAGCAGCACCGTCACCGGGATGCCGTCCCGGCTGCGCAGATTCACCTTGATATGCTTCACTTCTCCCCGCCGGGCGAGGATTTGCGCCAGCCGGTCCCGGTCCTCCGAGCCGTAGAGGAGATCGGCCATGGACAGGGGCAGCTTCCGGTCTTTGGGGGAGTAGCCCAGCAGCCGGGCCAGGGTCGGGTTGAGGGTATAGCCCCCTCCCTGACAGTCGCAGAGAAACAGAGGTTGCGGGGTCTCGTGAAAGATGCGGTTAAATTCCTCCTGGGAGGATATCAGGAGCCGCCGGTCGTCCTGGAGGCGCAGCAGCACCGCCACCCGGGCCAACACCTCCTGGGACCGGAAGGGTTGCACCAGGAATTCGTCAGCGCCGCTTTCCAGGGCCCGGGCCGCGTCCCCGGCGTCGAATTGGTCCAGGGTGACAATCAAGGGGACCTCCCTGGTGGCCTCCCGGGACTTGAACAGACGCACCGCTTCGTGGCCCTCCGGGGTTTCGTCCATCACCAGCAACAGGTCCGGCTTGGCCGCATCTTCGGCCAGGGCCTCAGCCAGGGAACAGCACCGGACTTCATATCCCTGCCCCTCCAGGATGGCTGTTAGTTCCCGGCAGGCGCTGTCTTTTTCTCCGGCAATGACAATGACAGGGGACACTATAAGACCGTTTTTCGTTTTCCGTTTTCCGTTTTCCGTTAAAAGAACAAAAGATTATCAATCTATTACATTGGGAGTATAGGGCGTTTGAAACCAGACCTTTCTTTCCTGATACCGGTATTTTCCCCTGATTTCCAAGATTTGGCAAGAAAGGATTTGCGTTCGGACATTCGCATGATTGACAAACTTCCCTGGGAAACCTATGATTTTCCTTAATCGCTAGGGGTTCCGGCAATCATTGCTAGCGGGAAACGGGAATTTTTCAGCAGTTATTCCTGGGCCTGCGGGCCACCCGTAGCTTTAACAAAAGCTCCTTATAGACATTTTTTAACCTGGAACTCGGAACCCGGAACTCGGAACTTTTCTTGATTGGAGGCGCCAATGAAATTATTCGATCTACCGGCAAGGGCCAAGTTCTCCGCGGATAAACTCAGCCGGGAATTGCTCTTCGATTCCCCCAACCTGCGGGTCCTGACCTTCAACTTTGAGCCCGGCCAGGAACTGCCGGTGCACTCCCATGACGTCGATTCGGAAGTGGCCCTGCTCATTCTGGAGGGCGAAGGGGTCTTAACCGGCAGCGGGGAGGACATCCCGGTAAAAGCCGGGGCCCTGCAAATCATGCCGGTGAGCGAACCCCACGGCCTGAGAGCCCTGACCCGGCTGCGGCTGCTGGTGTTCATCGCACCCACTTTGTAAGACGGTTTTCCGTTTTCGGTTTTCGGTTATAAAGATTAAAATATCAATGACAGTCATCCTCGGGTGCGTAGAACGCTACATAACTGCGGCTGCTGGTGTTCATCGCACCCGTCCTATAAATAAGAAACGGAGCCGGTAAAGACATTAAATGAACCAGACATATGTCCACGGGTATTCTGAAAGAGAAAATCAGCGCTTACAGGATCAAGCCTCAACCCTTTCCGAGCTTCTGCACGTAGATTCCCTTTTCCCCGCCGGAAGCCATATTTTAGAGGCCGGCTGCGGCGTTGGGTCGCAAACCTTGACCCTTGCCCGCCAAAATCCTCAAGCCTCCTTTACCTCCATCGATATTTCGACCTCGTCCCTGGAGCAGGCCAGGCAAAAGCTGGAAGCCGCGGGTTGCCGCAACGTGCAGTTCCAACAAGCCGACATATTTAATCTTCCCTTTAAACCGGGAATTTTCGACCATGTCTTTGTCTGTTTCGTGTTGGAGCATTTGCGGGCGCCGGGGGAAGCATTGGCAAGCTTGAAAAAGGTTCTGAAACCGGGCGGGACGATTACGGTAATCGAAGGAGACCATGGCTCGGCCTATTTTCACCCGGACTGTGCAGAGGCGCATCTGGCGATTCAATGCCAGATTAAGCTGCAAGCCGATGCCGGGGGCAATGCCCTGATCGGCAGGGAACTATACCCGCTGCTCCGAAAATCGGGATTTACCGACATTCGCGTTTCCCCGCGTATGGTCTATGTGGACGCCAGCAAACCGGGGCTGGTTGACGGTTTTATTCGCAAGACCTTCACCGCCATGATCGAAGGGGTAAGAGAACGGGCCTTGCAGACAGACCTGGTTGATGCCGCCGCGTTCGAAAAAGGCATTCGGGGGCTTTATAGGACCGCAGATCCGGACGGGACTTTTTGCTATACATTTTTTAAAGCCATCGCTATTAAATGATCAATTAAGACCCTGACCGCGGCCACCGGACCCGGACCCGGCCTTGCCGTGGCCGGCAAGGGGTTGCTGCGGAATCAAATAATATCGGCCTAGCCCACAACCAACACCTATGCTGCCTATATATCTGAAAGATCATGAATTTTCGCCGCCGGACGATCCACTTTACTATCTGCTCACCAAAGACGGCCTGTTTTTGGTGAAGAGCACCCCCTTCTTTGCGGCCGCGGTGCCGGTTAAGGGCATTCCCTGGCTGGAGGCCCAGGAGGCGGAGGTGCGCCTCACCGCGGCGCCCCTGCCCGCGAGCCTGCTGCTCCAGGCCCTGGCCTTTTTCCGCGCGGTTTTTTCCCGCTACAAAAGCGAAGCCGTGGCCCTGCTGGCCTGGCGGGAAGCCACCCGGACCTACGAACTGGCCATTCCCCATCAGACCGTGGGGGGCGGCCACTGCGACTATGAAATCAAAGACTTTCCCGCGGGTTTAATAAGGCTGGGCACCATCCACAGCCATGCCGGCCTGGAGGCCTTCCATTCCGAGCGGGATGAAAACGACGAGCGCTACGAAGACGGCTTCCATCTCACCCTGGGGAACATCGACGGCGGCCTGACCCTGTCCTGCTCCGTGGTGGTCCAGGGCCTCCGGGCGCAGCTCCCCCCGGAGCAGCTCTTTGCCCCCTATCCCATCTCCTGGGACCAGGCGCCCCCGGAGGAGGATTGGGCGGCAGAAGTGGAGAGCAAGGTTACTCCACTGCCTCGGCCTATAGAGTTCGGAACGTAGACTAGTGAGCAGTAAGCAGTGAGCGGTGAGCAGTGGCTGGTGGCCAGTAATAAGTAATAAGTGATAAGTGATAAGTGGGGCGTCGTTAATCTTCGATTTATATATTTCTGCGTCTTTCTTTGCGCCTTTGCGTCTTTGCGTGAGGTCTATTTTGGAGCTTATATGTTAGAAATCAAGGCCATCGGCATCGGCGGCATCGGCTGCGCGCTGCTGCCTTTTTTATGCCGTTATCTTCAATATTCCGGGGATAAAGCCAGGATCACCCTGATCGACGGCGACAGCTTCGAGCGAGCCAATGCCGCGC
>DYJG01000341.1:0-3194 GCA_020723225.1 Desulfobacca acetoxidans
GCTGATGACCGACAGCCACGGCAAGGTCATGTTCAAGTATCCGAACCCGGAGAAATATGTCGGCAAGCAGATGCCGGAGTCTCCCATTATCAAAACCATGATCTCCCGCAAGGAGGGGGTGACGGAAGGCACCTGTGCCGGCGGCGTTTCCCGGCTCTTTGGGTTCACCAGGTTTTCTTCTCCCACCCAGGAATTCTACGCGGCCATCGGCATTCCCAAGGACGTGGCTTTTGCCGATATTGACCGGGTCTTGAAACGCAATTTACTCTATTTGGGCCTGGTAGCCCTGCTGGTCATCACCGCCGCCTGGTTCTGGGGAGGCCTGTTCATAGTGCGCCCCATTAAAAAATTGCAGCAGGTAACCCAGCAATTGACCGCCGGCGACCTGGGGGTGCGCACCGGCCCGCCCTACTCCTCGGGGGAAATGGGGCTGCTGGCCCGGGATTTCGACCAGATGGCCGACGCCATCCAGGAGCGGGACACCCGTCTCAAACAGGCCGCGGGCGAACTCAACCGGCGGCTTCTGGAACTCAACGCCGCTTATAAAGAGTTGGAGTCCTTCAGCTACACCGTGGCCCACGACCTGCGGGCGCCTTTGCGGGGCATCGGCGGTTTTTCCAGGATCTTGCTGGAAGATTCCGGGGATAAACTGGATGCCGAAGGAATCAGGTGTCTCAATATTATTCAAAATGATATCAAGAAGATGGGGAACCTGATTGACGATCTGCTGGCATTCTCCCGTTTGGGCCGCCGGGAGATCAGGCCCGTGGACTTGAATATGGAGGACCTGGTCAGGACCGTGTCCGCCGAGTTGCAGAAATTAGCGCCGGAACGGAACCTGCAAATCCGGATTCAGCCCCTGCCTCAGGCCAGGGGGGACCGGGAGATGATCCGCCAGGTTCTGGAGAACCTCCTGGGCAATGCCCTCAAATTCACCGGCCCCAAGGAAGTGGCGATCATCGAGGTCACCGGCGAGGCTACGGCAGAGGAGAACGTCTACTGCGTCAAAGATAACGGCGTGGGCTTTGAAATGGAGTATGCCGCCAAGTTATTCGAGGTATTTCAGCGGCTGCACCCCGAAAGCGAATTCCCGGGCACCGGCATGGGTCTGGCCATTGTCCAGCGCATCATCCAGCGCCACCGCGGCCGGGTCTGGGGGGAAGGGAAGGTGGGGGAAGGGGCCAGGTTCTGTTTTTCCTTGCCAAAGGAGGAGGCCAAAGGTATGGTATTTGAGGGAGAACAGGCATGAATCTTAACGGCGCCAACATTCTGCTGGTGGAGGATAACCCCCAGGATGCGGAAATGGTTATCCGGGCCTTACAGAAACAGAATCTGGCCGCCAAGGTGCAGGTGGCCAGGGACGGCGCCGAGGCCCTGGAAATGATTTTTGATTCCGGCGGGGATAGCGGAGGTTTGCGGGAAAACCTGAAGGTCATCCTCCTGGATTTGAAGCTACCCAAAATCAGCGGCTTCGAGGTATTGGAGAAAATTAAGACCGAGGCCCTGACCAGGTCCATCCCCGTGGTGGTGCTGACCTCTTCTCCCGAAGAAAGCGATATCAAGGAAAGTTATCGTCTGGGAGCCAACAGCTATGTGGTCAAACCGGTGGAATACGATAATTTCATCGCCGCGGTGGCCCAACTGGGGTCTTACTGGCTGCTGCTGAACCGGACCGGGTATGAATAGTGAGCAGTGAGCAGTAAGCGGGATGCCGGGTGCGCCATGCGCCCTTTTTTTTGCCCCGATATCAATCTGTGTGCATCGGCGTTCATCCGCGTGCAACGGCGGTTAAAAATAGACCGCAGATGAACGCCGATATCCGCCGATCAACGCCGCTTAATAAGCCGAAAACCGCCTCGAATACCAGCCATAGAGAAAATAAATCACCAATCCCCCCAGCAGCCACAGGCCCAGCCGCGCCCAGGAGCCTCCGGGCATGGAGAGCATCAGCCCCAGGGAGACCAATGCCCCCAGGGCGGAGACCGTTTTGCCTGCGGGGCAGCGGAAAGGCCGGACCGCGTCCGGCCGGGTGAAGCGCAGCGCCAGCACCCCGGAGCAGACCAGGAAAAAGGCGAACAGCGTGCCGATATTGCATAGATAGGCCAGCTTGTCCACTGGCGTGAGAGCGGCCACCAGGGCCACCGCGCCGCCGCAGAGCAGGGTCAGGCGGTGGGGAGTCTGATGCCGGGGATGGAGCGCGGCTACCCCCTTGGGCAAGAGGCCGTCCCGAGCCATGGCGAAGAGCACCCGGGGTTGGGCCAGAAGCAGCATATAGAGGACCGAGGTGATGCCGATCATGGCGCCCACGGCCACCACGTCCGCGGCCCAAAACAATCCCACCTGACGGAACAGGGTGGAAAAGGGAGAGTCCGGGTTCACCGACCCGTAAGGCACCATGCCCACCAATATCAGAGCCGCGGCCAGATAAATCAGGCTGCAAACGGCCAGGGAGCCGATGATGCCGAAAGGCACGTCCCGGGTGGGGTTCCGGGATTCTTCCGCGGTGATGGCCACCACGTCGAAGCCCAGGAAGGCGAAGAAAACCAGGGACGCGGCCTGAATGATGCTCCAGCCTCCATAAGGAACCAGGGGGGTCCAATTCTGCGGTTGGACATAACCCGCGCCCAGGGCCAGGATGAAGGCGATGACCCCGAGCTTCACCACTACGATGAGCATGGCGATGAAGGCGTTGAGCCGGGTGCGCAGGATCAGGAGGAAAGTAAAAAATAAAACGATCAAAGCCGCGGGCAGGTTGATGAGCCTTCCTTCCGCGCTGTAGGGCGGGCCGCTGGCCCACGCCGGCAGCGACAGGCCGAAGTCCTTCAGGAGGTCCTGGCAGTAGAAGGACCAGCCCGCGGCCACGGCCGCGGCGGCCATGCCATACTCCAGGAGCAGGTCCCAACCGATGATCCAGGCCGGCAGTTCCCCGAAAATGGCGTACGCATACGAGTAAGCGCTGCCCGCCCGGGGCATCATGGCCGCGAGCTCCGCATAGCACAGGGCGGATAGGGTGCAGGCCGCGCCGGCCACCAGAAAAGAAAGGATGATCCCCGGCCCCGCGATCTTAACCCCCACCCCGGAAATGACAAAGATGCCGGCGCCGATGATTTGGGCCACACCGATGACCACCAGGTCCAGACGCCTGAGGCTGCGGCGCAATTCCGCACCCGTGGCGGCTTCAGGGGCCAGGGGCT
>DYJG01000341.1:3204-3719 GCA_020723225.1 Desulfobacca acetoxidans
GGCTTTTTGGCCCACAGGCGCCTGCAGAAGGTCCGCCAGGGGAAAGAAGGCGTATCCGGGTTCAGAATTCTACGGCCTCGGCATTAATCCTGGGGTTGCCTCCCCCGGGGGGAGGAACGGCCACCGTTCCGGTGATGGTCAGGGGCTGCTCCAGATTCATGGAACTCAGGCGGTTGATGGTCTGCACGTCCTGGAGGCCCCCGAAATAAACCTCCACCATCCCTTCCGGGGCCTTCAGAAACAGGGTCTGGCGGTGCACCAGCACCGGCCCCGGCAGGCCCCTGACCGTCACCCTGAGTCCCTGGAAGAGTTCCTTGTCCCGGAGCAATTGACTGATGCTCAACGGTTCCTGGGGCCCCTGGGGAGCCGCGGCCGCCGGGGCCGCCGCCCGGGGCGCCGCCGCCGGCCTCTGGAGGAGCAGGAGAATTTCCTGCTGGCCGGCCTCCAGCTTGGCCAACTTCTCATGCAAGGCCTTGATCTCGTTTTTCAACCCTTGAATTTCCTGGTGCATCTCT
>DYJG01000342.1 GCA_020723225.1 Desulfobacca acetoxidans
GGGCAGCGCCATCAGGCCCCGGCCCACGGCCACCATCTGCTGTTCGCCGCCGGAGAGGGTGCCGGTGGTTTGCTTTTCCCGCTCTTTCAGCCGGGGAAACAGGCCGAAGACCCACTCCATGGTCTCCTCCCGTTTGGCCTTGGCTTCCGGCGAAAGCGACCCCATGATCAGGTTCTCCCGCACCGTCATTTCCGTGAAGAGACGGCGGCCTTCGGGCACGTGGGCGATGCCGTGCTCGATGATCCGATGCGCGGGAGTCTGGTCCAGGCTCTGGTCTTGAAAACTGATGCTGCCGCTTACCGGCCGGTTCAACCCGGAGATGGTCTTGATGATGGTGGACTTGCCCGCGCCGTTGGCCCCCACCAGGGCCACGGTCTCCCCGGCCTTCACCTCGAAGGAGACATCCCAGAGCACTTGCAGGTCTCCGTAGAAGACGTCGATATTTTCCACCCTAAGCATAGGATTCCCCCAGGTAGGCCTCGATCACTTCCGGGTTGTTGGCCACTTCGCCGGGGGTGCCTTCGGCGATGGTGCGGCCGTAGTTGATGCAGTGGATGCGGTGGGAGATGGTCATGATCACCTTCATCAAGTGTTCGATAATGATGATGGTAATACCCCGGTCCCGCATCTTCAAGATCAACTCGATGGCTTCATCCAGTTCCGCGGGGTTGAGCCCCGCGGCGGTTTCGTCCAGGAGCAGCAGCTCCGGCTTGGTGGCCAAGGCCCGGGTGATTTCCAGGCGCTTGCGCCCGGCGATGGGCAGGCTCTTGGCGGGCTTGTCTTTTTCGGACATCAGGTTGCAGAATTCCAGGGTCTCCAGGGCCAGTTCCCGGGCCTCCTTGAAGGTGTTGACCCGGCAGAAGGCCGAAGCCATGACGTTCTCCAGGACGGTCAGCCGTTTCAGGGGTTTCACCACCTGAAAGGTGCGGCCGATCCCCAAGTGGCAGATGCGGTGGGTTTTCATGCCCTTGATGCTCTTGCCCTTGAATAGGATGTCCCCGGTGGTCATGGGATAAAACTGGTTGATCAGGTTGAAAATAGTGGTCTTGCCCGCGCCGTTGGGGCCGATCAAGCCGAAAATCTCTCCCTGATTCACGGTGAAGCTGACGTCGCTTAAGGCCTTCAGCCCTCCGAAGGTCTTTCCGACTTCCCGCGCTTCAAAGAAAGCCATGCTGCATCTCCTGTTTTGGGGCTCCGAACCAGGAGCCGTTTGATTTTCGGCCAATCTCCCACCACGCCGTTGGCCAGGTAAAGAATGACAAAAATAACCATCAACCCGAACACCAGGGCGTGGGACTGGCTGACCCACTTGGGCGCCAGCCCGAAGATGGCGCTCCGGAAGGTCTCCTGGATGCCCACCATGATAAACGCGCCCACCGCGGGGCCCCAGATGGTGGCCACCCCGCCGATGATGGCCACCAGAATGGCCATGATGGAGATGTAAGGCAGGGAAAAGACCACTTCCGGGTCGATGAAGGCCATGTAGTTCATGTAAAACGCCCCGGTGGTCCCGGTGAAGAAGGCGCTGATGGCCAGGGAGAGGTTTTTGTATAAACTGGCGTTGATCCCCAGGGATTCCGCGGCGTCCTGGTCCTCCCGGATGGAGACGAAGTAAAAGCCCCACTTGGATTTCATCGCTCGGGAAAAGACCAGGAGCGAGGCCCCCGCGAGGGCCAGGGCCAGGTAATAGTAAGGCACCTTGCTCCTGAAGCTTTGAATCAGCAGAATCCCCACCATGCCGTTGGTCATGGACTCCCAGTTGACTGCGATGAGCCGGCAGATTTCGCCGGCGGCGATGGTGGCCAGGGCGAAGTACGGCCCCCGAAGGCGGAAGCAGATGAAGCCGATGATCAGGCCCATCAAGACCGCGGCGGGGCCGCCCAGGGCCAGGCCCCACCACGCGGATAGGCCCAGCTTGTCCGCCAGGATGCCCGCGGCGTAAGCCCCGGTGCCGAAGAAGATGGCGTGCCCGAAGGAAATCTGCCCGGTATAGCCCGCCAACAGATTCCAGGACCCGCCGATCACCACCCACATCAAGGCCAAAATCGCCAGGTGCCGGTAGTAGTCGGAGGTAACCGCCAGGGGAAAGAGCAGAAACACCAGAGCCAGAAGGGCGTTGATTATCTGATTGCGTTTCATGGTCAGGCCTCTTTTCTAAACCTTTGTGAGCCGTTTCAAGCCGCCCGGCAAGAAGATCAGCACCATAAGAAAGATGATCAATCCCACCATCTCCTTATAGCTCATGCCGATATAGGTGGCGCCCAGAGATTCCGCGATGCCTAAGGTCAGGCCCCCGAAGATGGCCCCCACCGTGGACCCCATGCCTCCCAGGATGGTGATGACAAAGGCCTTGGTGGTGAAGGGGCGGCCGATGTCCGGAAAGAGGTAGAAAATGGGGATGAGCAGGCACCCCGCGGCGGCCACCAGCCCGGCTCCGAGGCCGTAGGTGATGATGGTGATGCGCCGGGAGTTGACCCCCATGAGGACGGCCGCCTCCTTGTCCTGGGCCACGGCCCGGATGGAGCGCCCCAGATCGGTCTTCAACAGGAACCAGAAGAGGGCCACGGTCAGCGCCACCGCCAGCAGAAAGGCGATGGTCATGGGCCAGTTAAAGGAGACGCCTCCCAGGAAAAAGACCTTGGTGCTGTACCCGGTGCGCACCGAGAGGTAGGTGGAGCTGAAAATAAAGCGGGCGACCTCGGTAAGCACGATGGCGATGCCCACCGTCATCAGGACCTGGTTTTGGGGGATGATGGTCTCCACGTCCATCAGGGGGTTGAGGAGGTATTTCTGGATGGCGCATCCCAGGAGAAACAGGCCCGGCATGGCCACAAACAGGGCGAGGTAGGGGTCCAGGTGGAAAAAGGTGTACGCCGCGTAGGTGATATACATGGCCACCATCATCAATTGGCCGTGGGCCAGGTTGATGATCCCCATCACCCCCATGATCAGGGTCATGCCCATGCCGATCAAGGCATAGATGCCGCCGATCAGGAGCCCGGAAACGAGGGTCTGCAAAAAGACTGTCATAGTTCACTTCCTTTTCGTGGACCGAAGCCCGGCGGCAGCGGGAGGGGCGGGGAACCAGCCCCGTAAACCTCCCCCTGCCGACCTAGCCTAGAACAAGTTCGAACTTGCCAGATAACTCATTGATAACTTTTATTTTTTTGACGAAAAACGCAAAACGGTAAACGCAAAACGGCCTTAATAGCCCCACACCTTCAGCCAATCCACCGGATAGACATATTTAACCTTGGACAGATTGGCGGGCCAGATGAGCTGCAGCTTGCCGTCCTGCCACTGGACTACGTAGGTGGTGAGCTTGTTCTGGTTGGTCTTTTTGCCGTAGGAGATGAATTTCACCGGACCGAAGACCGTCATCAGGTCCGTCTCTTTGAGGCTCTGCTTGATATCGTCGGCTTTCAGGGACTTGGCGCGCTTGAGGACGTCGGCGATGACGTAGGCCGCGGCATAGGCCTCGGCGCCGTGATAATCCGTATCCTTGTTGTATTTCTTCTTGAACTTGTCGAAATATTCCATGGAGCCGGGCAGCGGCAAAACCTGGTGCCAGAGGGTGGCGGAGACCACGTTTTCCGCGGCCGCGCCCGCATTCTTGGCGAACTCGGGCAGAGTGAAGCCCGCAGCGCCGCCCACGAATAGTTTGGGGGTCAGCTTCAGTTCCCGAGCCTGGCGCATGA
>DYJG01000343.1 GCA_020723225.1 Desulfobacca acetoxidans
AATCATTTAACTAACTGAATCTTCTGATTAAACCCGATAACCTCCCGCACCTCCGCCATGGTGCGCTGCGCCTCCTCCCGGGCCTTGCGGTTCCCCTGGAGCAGGACCTCCTTGACCTCGTCCGGATGGGCCTCGTAGTAGCGCCGCCTCTCCTGGACGGGGGCGAGGTTTTCCAGCAAAGCCTCGGCCAGCAGCTTTTTGCAATCCACGCACCCCAGGTTGGCCCGGCGGCATTCCGCGGTAATCTCCTCCAGGCGCTCCCGGGGGAGATTCAGGCGGTGAAAGGGGAAGGCCAGGCAGCGGTCCGGCTCCCCCGGGTCTTTTTTGAAGGGCCGCTGGGTGTCGGTGATCATCTGGCGCACCTTTTGGGCCATCACCTCCGGCGGGTCGCTCAGGTAGATGCAGTTATTGTAGCTTTTGCTCATCTTGCGGCCGTCGGTGCCGGTGAGTTTGGGGATCTCCGTCAGCAGGGCCTCCGGCTCCGGGAAGAGGGGGCGGTAGAGGTTGTTGAAGCGCCGGGCGATCTCCCGGGTCATCTCCACGTGGGGCACCTGGTCCACCCCCACCGGCACGCCGTGGGCCTTGTACATCAGGATGTCCGCGGCCTGGAGCACCGGATAGCCCAAAAAGCCGTAAGTGGCCAGGTCCTTATGGGCCAGCTCCTGGATCTGGTCCTTGTAGGTGGGGTTGCGCTCCAGCCAGGGCACCGGGGTGAACATGCCGAAGATCAGGTACAGCTCGGCGTGTTCGGGGATGGCCGACTGCACGAAGATGGTGGATTTGCCCGGGTCCAGGCCCACGCTCAGCCAATCCATGACCATCTCCGGGATGTAGCCGGCAATGTCACGGGGATTTTCGTATTCAGTGGTGATGGCGTGCCAGTCGGCCACGAAATAGTGGCACTCGTACTCCTCCTGGAGACGCAGCCAATTATAGAGCGCGCCGTAATAATTACCCAGGTGCATCTTGCCGGTGGGCCGCATGCCGCTTAAGATGCGTTTCTTTTTCCCCCCTCCGAGGATATTTGGGGAACCGGGTTTATCTTCGAAAGTCATCATTCTTCCTAACTTAAGGATTATCTGGACGCCGGGCAAGGGCGGAAATGTTCCGTCAAAGATACCGGCTTATGCCATTGAGGAACA
Organism: Desulfobacca acetoxidans; assembly: GCA_020723225.1. Classification (GTDB taxonomy): domain Bacteria; phylum Desulfobacterota; class Desulfobaccia; order Desulfobaccales; family 0-14-0-80-60-11; genus SURF-52. The sequence continues at coordinate 1,143 of DYJG01000343.1, forward strand.
AGATAAGTTATCATCAGGAAACCTTATTTGGCAAGTGCGGGCGTAATATTCCCTGGAAAAGGGGAAGGCCCGGCGTTTTTCCGGGCCTAATCCTAAGGAACAGCCCAACCACATATAATTATTTCACAGGCGGAGTAGATTTCTGCAAAAGCATTATTTGTCATTCTGAACGGAGCGAAGCGGAGTGAAGAATCTCGCTTTTTGGGACTGGGATTTCCAATCAGCGTGTAATCATCGGCATCGCCTGGAGAAGCTTTGCCGCCAAAAACGAGATTCTTCGGTCGCTCCGCTCCCTCAGAATGACAGGTAAGGGGATTTGCGCAGAGGTCTAAAGTTGTCTCCTTGAGGGAGCGTCCCCCTACTCACTCCTGGAGCGATTCCAGATATGAGCTCAGGGAACCGATCTCCCGGCCCGGCTCCACCTCGTTGCCCGACTTGAGGTCATGGATGGCCACGCGCACCGGCTCCTCCAGGGTGGTGGGAAAACTCTCGCCGGTGACGTCGTGGACGGAGATGTAGGCCCTTTTGCCTTTATAGTTGATCCACTTGGTAAACGACGCCTTGCCCGCGCAACTGGCCGCGAGATTGAATCCGTGTTCTTTCATGACTTCTTCGACGCTCATTATTTTTCCTTCCACTCCGGGGTTCTCTTCTCCAGGAAGGCCCTGACCCCTTCCTCGGCGTCCTCGGTGCTGCACAGGGCCGCAAATTTGTCGCTCAGCATGTTCAGGGCCTGGGCGTAAGGGACATTCTGCATGGCGTAAATCCCGGCTTTCCCGGCCTGGAGGGCCAACGGGCTCTTGGCCGCCAGTTTTTTGGCCCACTCGAAGGTGGCTTCCTCCAGTTGGTCGGGGGGCACCACCTTGTTCACCAGCCCCAGCCTTAAGGCCTCCGGCGCGGGGATAATCTCCCCGAAGAGCACCATTTCCAGGGTCTTCTTCAGGCCCACGTGGCGGGCCAGGGGCGCGGCCGGCCCCAGGCAGATGAGGCCCACGTTGATGGCCGTGGTCCCGAATTTGGCGTCCTCCGCGGCTATGGTCAGGTCGCAGGCAAAAGACAACCCCGCGCCGTTGGCCAGGGCGTAGCCCTTCACGGAGGCGATCACCGGCTTCTTCATTTTGGCGATGGTATGGTTGTGCTCGTCCATCAGGTGGATAAACTCGCAATATTCCTTGGCGGTCTTCTCCTTGAATTCGTCCAGGGAAATGCCGGTGGAGAAATGCTTGCCATTGGCGTCGATCACCACCACCCGCACCTCGGGGTCCTGATCCATCTCCCGGAGCGCGTCGTTCAGCTCCCGGGCAAAGGGAGCGTTGAAGGTGTTCATGGCCTGGGGGCGATTCAGGGTAATGAAGCCGATCTTATCCCGTTTTTCCACCAAGACGTTGGTGTAGCTCATCACGGACCCTCCTTAAAGTATTTCTCTGCGCCCTCTGCGTCTCTGCGGTAAAAAAATTCACCGCAGAGACGCAGAGAGCGCAGAGAATTAATTTTTATTTTCTTAAGGTCTGGAGATAATAATTCAATTGCCCCATGGTCTGCCGCCAGACCGCGGGATCCTTGCTGGCCGCAAACAGGGGCGCGGCCCCGTTTAGGGAGATCACCAGAAAATTGGCGATTTCCACCAGATTCAGCCCTTCTCTTAATAAACCTTTCTCTTCAGCTTCTTCCAGCCAGACATGAAGCAATTTCGAGAAGCCCTGGAAGCCCTTCAGGACGTGATAGCTCATGTCCGGGGACTGCCCCGCCAGGTCCACCAGGGAATTGAGGAGAAAACAACCGCCTTCGAAGACCTTGCCGCCCAGATAATTTTCCAAGCTGTTTTCAATGACCTTGTCGATCCGCGCCAGGGGATCGGCGATCTCCCGGACACCCTCGAAAACTACGCTCTTCCAAACCCGGCCGCATTCTTCATAGACCGCGTACCAGATTTCTTCCTTGTTCCGGAAGTGGCCGTAGAGTCCGCCTTTGGTCAGGCCCGCGGCCTTGACGATGTCGGTTATGGAGGTATTGAAATAGCCCTTGACGGAGAAGAGCTGCATGGATTTGGCAATGATCTGCCGGCGGGTCAGGTCGCCTTTGGAGGACATGTTTAAAACCGTTTTCCGTTTTTCGTTTTTCGTTTTACGAGCCTTTTACAAAAGTCTTTTCTCTGCGTGTCTTTTCTCTGCGCTCTCTGCGGTGAATTCTCCCTTGTTTTACCGCAGAGACGCAGAGGACGCAGAGAAAGCGCAGAGAAAATTAGAATCAACTAGGCATTTTGCATAAGCCTCGTTTTCCGTCAATAAATATTAGAAATATCAGAATGTTACATTTCATAACGGTTTCTTTGAAAGCGGATAAAAGCATTGGGATTAAAATATACCGAACGGTCGGTATTTTTCTATCCTATAAAAATATGGATGTCAAGGAAGAAGCGAACCGGTTTTGGCACTAATCAGAAAAAGAAGGCCTCACGCAAAGACGCCAAGGCGCAAAGAAAGGCGCAAGGATTACTCCATCCGCTCCAGGAGGTATTTCACCTTCTCCACCACCGCGGGCAGGTCCCGGCTG
>DYJG01000344.1 GCA_020723225.1 Desulfobacca acetoxidans
TGACGTTGACCGCCAGGGTCGGGCCGATCATGAGGATGGAGAAGGCCAGGTAAATCACGCCGACATTGCCGGGTTGGAAAGATGTCCCCAGTTGGACGTCCAATAACCAGCATATCAGGTACCCCAGCGACGCCGGAAGGTAGAATTTAAGCCAGAAGGTGGACCGGGGAATGCGGCCCTGAAAAGAAAACAGCACTTGCCAGTAAGGCATGGCCTCCTCCTATCAGTTAGAGTGCAGCAGCGGTGCGGTGTGATACCTGCAGCCGGCTGATTCCCAACTACAGGAAGCGATGGCGAGTCTTGAAGAAGAGTCTCTAACAGCAGTGCGGCCCATGGATGCCATGAGCCTTAAACAACTGAAACCGTTGGTGGAGATGAGGGGATTTGAACCCCTGACCTCCTGCATGCGAAGCAGGCGCTCTTCCGGCTGAGCTACATCCCCACGCATTTTAAATTATGGCTGGGAAATTCCTGATGTCAATAAGAATCGCCATTTCCTCATTAACTTCCGGATTACGGGAAAAAGGGCCGGTGGTCTCAATCAACCCAGGTGGCCCATTTTTCCAGGGGTTCCCGCTCCGTGCGAAAGGCATTGGCCGGGGCTTCGGGGTCCGGGTATCCCAGGGCGATGCCGATGACGATCTTACGCCCCTCCGGGATCGGCACGTGCCGGCGCACCAGGTCGGGGTAAAGGGCCAACTGGGCCTCGATGCAGGTCCCCAGCCCCTGGGCGTGGGCCGCCAGACAGATGCCGTGGGTAATGGCCCCCAGGTCAAACATGGTATAGGGGACCTGGAGGTCGGCGCTGAAGAGGACGTAAATGATCACCGGCGCGCCGAAGGCCCTGGTCATGTTGAGCATATGGGCCTTGCGCCGGGCCTTGTCCTCCCGGGCGATGCCCATGGTGCCGAAGAGACCGGCGGCGCAGGCCATGTAGCGGTGCTGCTGGGCGTCCGGAAATCCGGCGGGCATGGGCACGTCGGGATTGGGGGCCTCCTTTTGCTCCACCGCGGCCACCAGGTCCGCGGTCAGGCGCGGCACCACGCCGCCGGCCACCACCACCGCTTCCCAAGACTGGGTATTGCCCCAAGACGGCGACCAGCAGGCGGCCTCGAGGATCCGGGTGAGCAGCTCCCGGGGCACCGCTTCGGGTTTATAGGCCCTGATGCTTTTTCTGGTTTGCAGTCCTTCCAGGAGTTCCATGGCTACCTCCGATGGTCTTCAGCAGGATTTAAAAAAGGGGAACCCTTGTATCCCCTAATTTGTTAAGATAATAATAAAAGGATTGAGCGGTGTCTATTCCTAGTTTGAAAAAGGCGCCGCTGTCGGCTCTCCGGACCCTGATCCATATTCTTTTCTGAAAATCATCGGAGGCATCATGGGAGAGGAATGGGAAATTGTCGCGTTTCCGGTGATTTTGCCGTGGCGTGAAGAATTTTGGACCTTGCCGCTTTATTTCCCCCATCTGCGAGTGGGGGTGGCGCCGGATTGGCCCGACCAATTGCCGTATCAGCGTCTGCCCTTGCCGCCGGAAGCGGAAAGCCCGATCCGGGATCTCAAATATTTCCAAAGAGGTGAATTGCACCAATGGCGAGCCTACCAGGATTACCGGCGGGAGCAGGAAGAAAGGGATGACGACCTGATCCAGGCCATCCGCCAGGCTAAAACCGTCGCTCCCCCTGTTCCGCATTCCCCCCCGGACGCCTGGAGCCTGGTCTGGCAACTGGAAAAGATGCTGGCGGACCAGGAAGCCCGGATGTCGAAGGTGGACCGAACCCAGGAATGGTTGGCGGAAATTCTGGCTCCCGAGCCCTGGGAGGAGCGGGTGCAGTTCGGGCCGGTCCCGGGGGTCGGCGAAATGGTGGACCCGGAGCTGGCGAGGCTGCGTTACCATCTCTGGCGGCGGGTCATGGCTTCTTATCTCCAGGGCGATTGGTCTCCCCTCCTCCTGGGCCGCACGTCCCGCTCCCTTTTCCTCAGCCTAAAGGGATGGCCGGAGTGGACCGGACTCCATACGGTGCAAATTACCCTGCCGGGCTGCCGCAGTGAGGAGGAGTGGGCCAAAGTTAGGGAGACCGCGGGCCTGGGAAGCCACCTGGCCAAATTCGGGAAGCTGTTGTCTCAAGGCCTAGCCAACGTCGCAGATTCGGAAAAGATTCCGCTAGTCTCCGCGGAACTCCAGAATTTTGTTAATGAATACCTTCTCCCCCACTGGCCCCTGGAGCAGGTTTGGAACTGGCATCTGGAAATCTGGGAGCCGGGCGGAGAAGAGGAAGAGACCGTACCGGTGCTCTGTTGGGCCGAAGCCGGGGCGGGAGTGCTGCCGGGATAGGGATACTTTTAGTAAAAATAGGCCTCTCCTTTTTCTGGAAAGGCCCATTAATCTAGCGGAAAATTTTTGGGAAAATCGGACGTGTCCCTATTTTTCCCTCTAATCCTCCAACTTTTCCGGCAGGCCCGGCAGGGGGCTGGCGGGGGCCACTCTCCCCGCGGCGATCTCCCGCAAAGCCATGACAATCTCTTTGTTGCCGCCTTTGACCAGCACCGGCGCGCCCCGGTAAAACTGGCGCACCCGTTTGGCCGCCAGATGCACCAAACCGAAGCGGGTGGGCACCCGCTGCAAACAGTCTTCAATGGTAACCCGGGCCACGGATTACACCTCCAATTATTAGGGTCCCTTGCACTGCTAGATTAACAATTTCTTCCTGTCCCCGCAAGCCTCGGAGGAAATTGCGAATCTGTTCAGAACAGTAGTGGCCCATCTGTTAAATCCTCTACCATCTGGGGTATTAGGGTTAAAAGAGGTATATATATGTATTCCCTCAAACGAATAATCAGTGACTTGGATTAATTCACAGGCTTTGCGAGCAAGCCAGGGACCTAATTCAAACCATTTTATGGAAAATCGATAATCCTTCAGACCTCTTTCGTCTGCTTCCCGTTTGTTAATAGTTAGTTGGAAATTCCAATAGTCTATAAACACCCTAATCCTGTGCATTTGGATTTCCCACTTTCCTAAAAACAAGACAGGGAGTGAACCACTGGATCACTCCCTGGGGGTACAATAACCGACAGATCATTGATCCCTCCCCATAAAGAGCAGGGGTCCGTCGGTGGGTTTCAACGTATATAAAAAATAATTCCCCTTTTTTACCCTGTCAAGAAAAAAATCATAAATGGTTATTTTCAGACATCGGGTTAATGAGTAGGCAAATTCTCAATATTCATTTTTAGTTTAGACTAGTTATCGGAAAACAACAAGTCAATCTTTAATATTTGATTCCCAGAAAAAAGCCCAGAACAGAATCCTCTTTTGTCTGATTAGATCGCAATTCCCTTGCTAAAAACTAAAACCGCCCTTCTCCCCGGCCAGGCGCACGAACTCCAGTTGGTCCCCGGCTTTGAGAACGTAAGACGAAGCCACGTCCCGGCCGTTGACCAGGGCCAGGGCCCGGGGGTCGATGTTCAGGGGTTCTTTCAGGGCCTGGCGCACTTCGCCCACGGACTTGCCGGCGATGGCCGCGTCCAGGTGGTGCACCCCGTAGCTGACCTTTACCTGGCCGGAGGGAGTACGGCCGATCTGCTTAAGTCGGGATAAGTCTTTTAGTTGGGCGCTCATGGTTCAGTTCAAAGTTCAAAGTTCAAGGTTCAAGGTTCAAGGTTCAAGGTTCAAGGTTCAAGGTTCAAGGTTCAA
>DYJG01000345.1 GCA_020723225.1 Desulfobacca acetoxidans
AATGCCCACCAAATAGATGGAGACGATGATCACCAGGGCCAGCATCACCAGGAAGAGGTAGCGCAGGGCCCGGACCGGCACCCCGCTTACCCAGGCCATCTCTTCGTCAAAGCTTAAAAAGACCAGTTCCTTGTAAAAGGCCAGGATGACGGTCAGGACCCCGGCGCTCACCACTAATATTTCCAGCACCTGCCTCTGGCCGATGGCCAGGATGTTGCCGAAGAGAAACCCGAACACGTCCACGTTGTAGGTGCGGGAAAGATGGAGGAACACCAGGCCCAAGGCCATGGAGGCCGCGAAGAAGATGCCGATGGCCGTGTCCTCCTCCACCCGGCTGTGGGTCTGGGCCCATTCGATGGCCAGGGCCACCAGCACCGAGAAGCCGATGCCGGTCCATAAAGGGTCCACGGCCAGCAGGAAGCCCAGGGCCACTCCCCCGAACGCGGAATGGGAGATGCCCACGCCGATGAAGGCCATGCGCCTTAAGATCACAAAGACGGAGAGCACGCCGCAGAGCAGGCTGACCATGATCCCGGCCAGCAAAGCCCGCTGCAGGAAGCCCATACTCAGCAGCTCAGTCATCGTGGATCTTCACCACCCGGTGGGGAATCTGGCCGTGGAAGAGGTATTCCACGCTGCAGCCGAATGCGCTCTCCAGACCCAGGCGGCCGATGGGCGGGGCCTGATGCACGTGGATGCGGCGGTTGATGCAGACGATATCGTCCACGTGCCGGGCCACCCCGCCGATGTCGTGGGAAACCATGAGCACGGTGAGGTTCAATTCTTCTTTGAGCCGGTGTACCATGTCGTAGACGTCATCCTGGGCGCAGGCGTCCAAAGAAACCGTGGGTTCGTCCAGCACCAGGAGCCGGGGCTCCACACACAAGGCCCGGGCGATGAAGACCCGCTGCTGTTCGCCGCCGGAGACTTCGCCGATGGGCCGCGCCGCCAGGTGGGGGATGCCCACCCGCTCCAGGTTCCGGATGGCGATCTCCCGATCCCTGCGGCTCGGCTGGCGCAGCAGCCCCACCCGGCCGTAGCGGCCCATGAGGACCACGTCCAGGACCGACACCGGGAAATGGGGGTTGCTTAACGGCCGTTGGGGTAGATACCCCACCACTTCCCCCCTGTGGCGCAACTTCCGAGGGACCTCCCCGAAGACCCGGACCTGGCCCCGGCCTGGCGCGATCAGGCCCAGGATCACCTTCAGCAGGGTGCTCTTGCCCGCGCCGTTGGGACCCAGGATGCCCACGAGCTTGCCGGTCTCAATCTCGAGATTGATCTCCTCCAGCACCGGCGTGCCGTTATAAAAGGCCCACAAGCCCCGGATGTCCACGGCTAGTTCCGGCATGGGACCCTCATTTCATGGCCTCTTCCATCATCCCGAGATTGTAGCGCATCAATTGCAGGTAATCCTCCCCGTAAGGGGGCCTGCCCCCCACGGGGTCGATGAACAGGACCTTGGCCCCTGCTTCCCGGGCAATTACCTCCGCCACCCGGGGATTGAGCTGGGGTTCGGCGAATACTACCTTGATGCCGTACTTTTTAACGGCATTTACAATCTTCTGGAGGTGCACCGGCGTGGGTTCCCGCCCCGGCGCGACTTCAATCACCCCAGCTTCCTTAAGATTATAGCGCCGGGCCAGATAGGTGAACGCAGGGTGAAAACAGACGAATTCCTTGAGGCGGAAGGCGGAGATGCGTTTTTCCATCTCCTGGTGCAACGCCGCCAGCTCCTGAAGGTAGCGGTCCCGGCGGGATTCGTAATCCTGGCGGTTTGCAGGGTCCAGGCGGATCAGGGCCTCGCTGATGCGGCGGCAGATGTCCTGGGCCAACACCGGGTCCAGCCAGACGTGGGGATTGCCGGCTTCATGGCCGTGGCCGTGGTGGTCGTCGCGGGCCTTTTCCTTGGCGGCATCGCCTTTGTGACCATGGGGTTTTTTCCCAGCCCCCTCCTCCTGATGGTGTTCTCCGGCCTCGGTTATCAAGGGGATACCGTGAACGGCCTCCACCACCTCCAGCTTTCCTCCCCCCCTGGACTTAAGCAGCTTTTCGGCCCAAGGTTCCAACCCGGCGCCGATATAGACAAAGAGACGGGCTTTGGCGGCCCGGGCCACCACCGAAGGGGGCGGCTCAAACACATGGGGGCTGGCCCCGGGGGGAATCAGCGCCTGCACCTCCACCCGGTCTCCTCCCAACTGGCGGCAAAAGTCGGCCAAAGGCACAATGGAGGCCACCACCGGGATTTTGCTTGCGGGTGCGCCACCCCAAGCGACGCCCAGCAACAGCAACCAACAAAGGCCCGAAAGAAGGAGACTGCGGGGAACAATTCGAGCTGAGTTGGCCTTTCCCCACACGAAAAACGAAAAACGAAAAACGAAAAACGATCTTTTCCGCAATTCGGTTGCCTCTCTCAACTTATTTCCCGACACTTATGACAAACCCCCTCCACCCGAATATCAATGCGGTCCGCGCGATTCCCCAAAGGCCCCTTCAGGTCCCGCCACATGCGCTCCAGGGGCGCGGGCTCCAGGCACTGCACCTGGCCGCAGTTATGGCATTGGAAATGAGGGTGCGGCGGGTGGTGCTCGCAGGCCAACTCGTAATGGGAGACCCGGTCCTCAATGGCCAGTCGCCGCAAGATACCCCGGCGGGTAAAACCATCGAGGATGCGGTAGACCGTGACTTTATTCACCCGGCGCTTAGACCGGATCGCCTCCAGGATTTCCTGGGCCCGCAGGGCTTTGGAAGAGGCCCCCAGGACCTCCAACACCGCCAGGCGCAAGGCCGTGGGCTTCACCCCAAGCCCTGCCAGCAATTGGGGAAAATCGCACAGGTCGCTCATAATCGGGAAAGAAAATGAAAATCAACTTAGTTGCAAATATCATAATGGCTGCCGGAAAAAAATCAAGACCATCAAGGGTTCCGGGAGCAAAAAAGGGGCCAGGGGTCAGGGGCCAGGGGCAGGGGTTAGGGGCCAGGGGCCAGGGGGCAGGGGCAGTGCTTTTCCCTTAAGCCTCACTTTAGCCCCCGAGGTGAGTTTTTTGTCTTTTTTCTTGCCGGGAGAAAATAAGAGAAAGGCCGGGGGAATTGTTTTCTCCCGGCCCATTCTCAGGAGAGTGGAAAAATGGACGATTACTTTTTCGTCATGATGTCCTTGCCCAGATTGGTATTCCCCGGATATGACACCCATTTCCCTGTCAACACCCTACCGCCCTCGGTAATCTGATAGACCGCAATGCCAAGATCTTTCTTGGTTGCGGCATCCAAATAGGCAAAAGATACGGTGTCGCCGCTCTGGATGCCGATACCGAAATATTTTTCCTTACCGGTTACCCATTTTATTTTATAGGAGTCTTTAACCTTCTCGATGGTGGCGCTCCCTTCATAAGACGCCCCATCCGGTTCCACTCCTTTGCAGCGATATTCCCCTGCGAGATCAACCTGTGCGCCTAGTGTATGGGGAAAAAGAAATGCGCCAATCACCAGGAGCAATGCAACCTTTTTAACAAAAGCCATAAATGTTCCCCTTCCGGATAGATTTTTAATGGATTACAATACCAGAAATTATGCTGCACCGCTTTCTTTACTGAGCGACTTAATTAACCGCGGTTGACATTCTCTGCGGTCTCTGCGCCTCTGCGAGAAACCTTTTTTTCTCGCAGAGACGCAGAGAACGCAGAGATTA
>DYJG01000346.1 GCA_020723225.1 Desulfobacca acetoxidans
TCTTGCTCAGGAGCCCGGACATCAGGCGGTTGGCCGCGGTGTAGTTGGATTGGCCCCGGTTTCCCTGGATGGCGGCCGCGGAGGACAGGGCCGCGAAGAACCGCAAGCCGGACGCTTGGGCCGCCTGGTACAGATTCCAGGCTCCCAGGAACTTGACGTCCAGGACCCGGGCAATTTCTTCCGGGGTCAGTTGAGGCAACAACCGGTCACGCACTACACCGGCGCCGTGCACAATGCCGTCAATTTTTCCGTATTTATCGATAATCTCCTGGAGGGCAACCTGCACCCGCAGAGGATTCGTCACGTCACAGGAGATATAGGAGATTTCGAGCCCAGAGGCCCGGAGGTCTTCCAGGGTCTTGAGGACTTCCCGGCTCTTAAACAGCCGGGCTATCTCTCCGCTCAGCTCATCCTGGGAGATTTCCGGCCGCTGCTGCATGATCTGCCAGCGCAGGGCTTTTTCCGAAGGCTCCTCCGCCAGGAGCAGTTTGACGGTTTCGGGTTCCAGGTCGATGGGAGTGCGGCCCAGGATGACCACTTTGGGCTTGAAGGCCGCCAGGCTCTTGACCAGATGGGCCGTGATGCCGTAGCCGCCCCCGGAGAAGACCACCACGTCTTCGTGGTTCAGGGTCAAGGCGGGGGTATCGCCAACCGGCGGCAGAGCCACCTTCCCCTCCATGGTCAGGGCTTGTCCCTGGCGATAGATGGTTTCCACCAGCGGCTGGCCGGGGTCCAGGGCCTGGCGCAAAGCCGCGGCCGGGTCCGTATCCTGGTCCAATTCCACGGTGCGGCACAGCAGGCCGGGGTTCTCCAGGCCCGCGCTCAAAAACAGCCCTAGAAGCCCCTGGGCCAGCAGGCTGCCCTCCCCGGTCTCGGCTGGAGCGAAGTTGAGGGCCAGGGCGAATTTCTTGCGAGGAGCATCGAGCAAGGCCTGAACCACGGCAAAACAACCCTGGACCACCCGGGGCAGATCATCCATCCCCTTAAGCAGCGGCGCCAGGCTGTCGTCCAGGAGAAAGGCCACGCCGGCCAGGGAGTCGTCTTCCCGCAGCGCGGCCGCAAGCCGTCGGGCGTCTTCCGGCTGCCGCAGGTCGAACCCTCCGGAGTTGGCATCCAGAAAAGCCAGGGGCCGGGTCTTTACTCCCCAATCCTGGCGGAACTGTTCATTGACCCGCTCCCGCCATGCCGACGCCGCCCCGGGGTAGAGGATGGCCACCGTATCCGCCGCAGTCAGCTCCAGGGGATGGGGGGCGAAGTCCGCCAGGGCCGCGGGGTGAAAAGTCAGGCGCTTGACCATCTCGCCCTCAAAGAGAGGAGTCTCAAGGGTCTCCGTCTCCGGCGCGGCCGCGGGTTTGGCCCCCTCCCGGGCCGCGGCCGGCTCCCCGCCCCGGGCCGCCACTTCGGCGATGCGGGTGGCCAGCTCCCGGACGGTGCGGACATCCATAAAATCTTCCAACCTGATCTCAATGCCGAACCGGGTTTCGGCCGCGTCCATGATCACCGGCAGGCGGCTGGAGCGGATGGCCAGATCGGTGCGCAGGTCCATGTCCGGCTCGATTTCATCCCGCTCATACCCGGTGGCGTCCATGATGAGGCGGATCACTTCCTCCAGGTAGTCGGGGGTCCCTGCGGGCGCAGCCGCCTCGGGCGCGGCCGCCGGCGCGGCCGCCGCGGCCCCTGGCGCCAGGAGGTCGGCGGACGCGCCCATGGTTGAGCCCAAAATATATTTCCGGACGTGCAGCCACTGATCCAGGCTTTCCTCTGAGAAATTGGGGTCATGCTCCCGGCGCAGGGCCGACAGCAGGGATGGCTTCAGGAAGCGTCCGAAGCTCTCCAGCACAAAGGCGTTGATCTCCCGCTGGACGATGCGCTCCACTGGGTCCTGGAACGCGGGCGGAGCCAAGCCTCCCGCGGCCGCTCCCTGCGTCTTCCCCGCCGCCGGCGCCCGCCCCCCGTGAACCGTGGGCAGAGAAATGAACTTCAGGGTCCTGGGCCCGGGCAGATGGCCATCGGCAACCAGTTGAGCGATGGCCGTCGTCAGGGATTGGCTCTCCGCCTCGGGCAGGCAGGTGGGAATACATTGGGGAGATTCCAGGGTCTCAGTGATAAGATTGCTGAGCGCGTCCCCCGGCCCTACTTCCAAAAAGACCCGGATGCCGAAATCGTTCCACAGGGTGCGGACGTTGCTGATCCACTGAACCGGGGACTCCAGGTGGGCCATGACGATCCGTTTGATTTCCGCGGGGTCTGCGGGGAAAGGCTCCTTGGTGGTGTTGGAGATCACCGGGATCTGGGGCGCGTGGAAGGGCAAGGGCGTGATGAACTCCAGCATTTCGTCATGGATCACCCGCATGATGGGGGAATGGAAGGACATGCTCACCTTAAGCTGGGTGGCCCGGTAACCGTCTTCCTTGATCGCCAGCCGCAGCGCCTGGACCGTGGTGGTTTCCCCTCCGATTACTATCTGGTTGGGGGCGTTGTAATTGGTAATAAAGACGTCAGTAAGGGCCTTTACCTTCTCTTCCACCAACTCCAGGGGCATATCGGTGGCGATCATGATGCCGGGGTCCAAATTAAGAAGACAGGCCTTGTCCATGCAGATGGCCCGCTGGTTCACCAGGCGGAAGCCGTCTTCAAAGGAAAAGACCCCGGAGGTGGCCAACGCCGTGAGTTCCCCCAGGCTGTGGCCGGCCATGGCCGCGGGCTTGATGCCCAGGGAAAGGAGATGCTGCAACATGGCATATTCCAGGGTGAAGGTCGCGGGTTGCTGCCACCGGGTCTTCTGGAGGTCCTCTTCCCGGTTGTTGAACATTAAATCCAACAGGTCGAAGTCCGCGATGGCCGCGGCCCGGTCCATATATTCCCGGATTATCGGGAATCTTTTGTAGAGTTCATGCCCCATGCCCACGTATTGGGCCCCCTGGCCTGGAAATACCAAAGCCAGAGGCGGAGGCGCGGCGCTCTCCAGAGCCAGGAAAATCCCTTTACGCCCCAATACCCTAAGCGTCTTCTCCGGCAATGGGCCGTTGGGAGAGATGGGTTCCAACTCCTGGATCCGGCTTAGGGCCTCGGCTTCGGAGTCCGCTGCCACCGCCACCCGGTAGGCGTGTCCGTTCACCGTGGTCCGGCCGCAGAAGACTCCTTCCGGCCCTTTCTCTTCTCCCTCCGTTTCCTCGGCCGGCTGGCGCTCCGGAGCAACCAGGACGATATCCTGCTGGTCCAGGGATTCCTCCAATTGCATGACGTAATTGGACCCGCCGAAACCGAAGGAGTTCACCTGGAGCCGCCGGGGCCGGCCGTTGGCCGCGGGCCAGTCCATGGGTTCGGTGGGCACTATGAGGCCCGATTCCTCGATGCCCATTTCCGGGTCGGGGTTCCGGTAGTTGAGGGTGGGCGGGAAGACGCGGCTCTGCATGGCCATGACGCCCCGGATCAGGCTGTTGAGGCCGGAGGCTCCCAGCGTATGGCCGATCTGGGATTTAAACGAGGACAACACCGTGCGGCCGTTGCCCTGGTAAAAGGACTGCAGGGCCTTGACCTCTTCCACGTCTCCCTGGAAGGTGGCGGTGGCGTGGCATTCCACCAGGTCCACTTCGTCAGGACCATAGGGAATATCCTGAAAAGCGTTGCGAATGGCGATCTCCTGGGTGTCCCGGGAGGACTCCACCAGGCCCAAATGGTTGTTG
>DYJG01000347.1 GCA_020723225.1 Desulfobacca acetoxidans
CCCGGGCCAGCGATTTCAAGGGTTCCTCCTTCAGGTTGGCCAGGCAGGATTGGAGGAGAGCCAGAAAGGAGGCGGGGAGAAAAAAATTCTCTTTGCCGATGCTGGCCTGGAACTCCAGGCGGGAACTGCCGTCCTGGAACTGGAAGAAGTCGGCTTGATAAGAACGCTCCGGGGGCACGGAGCCTTCCTCGACCAGGCTCAGTTCCCCCAGGGGGAGGCGGATGCGGCTGGGAGGCCCCTCGGCGTTCAGCACCAACTCGCAAACCTGGTTCACAAAATTCATCAGTTCCCGGGCCACCCTGACTTCGTTCAACTCCGCCAGTTCAAAGAGAATGCGGGCATAGAGGAAAAGAATCAGGGGCACCGTATCCTTTTCCGGATCATGGCTGTGATACCAGAAGATGGCGGGCTTGACTTTCCCCCCGGGGAAAAAATCGATGCGCACGGTGGCCTGGTGCCGGCCCCGTTCCCGGCGGAATCGCTGTAATAAACGCTTAATCATTTGCCGCGAGATTGGCTGGAAGCCACGGGTCCTTGCACCACCTGAATTTTGTAACCGTATCCGGACAGGTTGGCGGGGGCGCCAAAAAAAACCACCATATAAGACTGGCTCTCCCCCGGCTCCAAGGTCTGTTTCTGCGCCCGGCCTCCCGGGGTATCCAGCCAGCGGTTGATTTCCTGGGGATCCAGGCTCTTGAGCTCATCATCGAAAATCACTGTGCCCGCGTAAAAATCCCGTTCCTTTACGACTTTTTGCTGGGGGTCGGTGAGCACGGCATGGATTTTAATCGGGCCCCGTAACTGCTTCGAGGCATTCTTTACTTTGCCTTGAATAACCAGGAGTTGCCCGCCTTTGGTGTTCACCATCCCCCGGTAACGCTCTTCCTGGCCGGTGATCTCCAGGTCCTTTAAATCTGCCGGCACCGGTGCGGGCGCCGGCGGCGGAGGCACGGTCACCACTTTGGGAGTTTCCTCCACCTTCGCCGGAGGCGCTACCCCCAGGGGAGCCACGACCGGGGGCTTGGCCTTGAAGGTATGGGCCAACCAGCTGTACCCACCGAACCACATGATGGCTCCGCCAACCAGGGTCCCGCCCGCCAGGCCCAAAATCAAAGCAATGATCCAGGGCCAGGGGGAACGTTTGGCGGCCGCGGTGAACAGGAGGGAGGGTTTGGGCATCGCCGCTTTGGCTGCGGCTATCTCGGCCCCGGAGGTTTCTTCCCCTTCCTCCAGGGGGCTCAGCCGGTTCGGGCTAGCCGCGGGCCGCCAGGATATGGGCTCCGGCTTCCTCCTCTTCCGGGTGCGGCATCTCCGGGAGTTCTTCTTCCTGCTCCACCCAGAAGACATGTTGACAGCGGGAGCAGCGGACTTGGGCCCTGCCCCCGGTAATCCTGGCTTCGTCCAGGAGAAATCTGGTATGGCACTTCTCACAAGTGACTACCATTCCTGAACCCCTTGAAATAATTGAGCAAAATATCAGTCACTCTTTTTACCTTACCAAACCTGGCGGGAAAGTCAACGATATCCTTGGATTTGGGACCAAGGTATAAAAGATTGGCCTCTCGCAGAAACGTAACGGGGCAAAGAAAGACGCAAATACCTGGTAAATGGAAGATGGGCGATAGGGACCAAAATTGCTTTACAAACCATCAAGTTAAAAAATATCGCCGATGAGTTTTATCGTCGCCTGGCCGCTCCCTATGAAGATAAGCAGAAGGTAAAAAGCGGCGATGTGGATTTATTTCAGGAATATTTGGAAGAAATCGATAAAATGTGATAAGTCTGCCAGGATAAGGGGTGTTTAAGGAGAATATTTTAGTGAAACCCGATTACTCCGACCGGGACCTGGACCAGTTCATTGCCTCTCGAATTATGGAAAGAAAGGGGGTTTTGCCTTATACCTCCGACATCGGCCAGGCCTGGCAAGTAGTGGATAAAATGATGCGCAAGTATCTCTGCGAGATAAAACTGGACGTATTTTTAGGGGTTTCCGGAGACCTCTGGATAGCCTCTTTTTACAGCCCGCTGCGCAGCCGCAGGTACGAAAGCAAAGGCAAGACCGCACCCCTGGCCATCTGCCGGGCGGCTAAGGAAGCGTTTATTGATCTGGTGGGAGAATAGCCTATCGCAAGTATCTTAATTTCCCTGCCCTTGCTGCCCGATAAGTTCAAACTTCAAGGCAATCCTTTTCCCCTTTTCCCCTCTTCCCCCTTTTATACCGATTCGCAATCAAACGACAATTTTTTGTAGGGGCGAACCTTGTGTTCGCCCCGGGCGCTCAGGGCAAACACAAGGTTCGCCCCTACGATTTAACCCCTTTTGAATGCGAATTGGTATTAAACGTAACTCTGATATTTCGGCTCATACATCAGGGATTTGATAACGGCCCTGAGATCCTCCGGTCTCGGCGCGGTGGCCAAACCCCGCTCGTAAGCCACCTCCGCCACCGCGGTGGCGATGTTTAAGGCCACCTCCCTGATCTTGGGCAGCGCCGGGAAGAGGCTGCCCTGTTCCAGGTCCTCTTCCGAGACCATGGCCGCCAGAGTCCTGGCAGCCACGGAAAACATCTCATCCGTGACGTGCCTGGCCTGGGAGGCGATCGCGCCCAATCCCACTCCGGGGAAGATATAGACGTTGTTCCCCTGGGCCGGCACAAATTTCCTGCCTCCGAAAACCACCGGATCGAAGGGGCTGCCGCTGGTGTAAATGGCCCGGCCCTCCGTCCATTCATAGGCCTCTTGAGCGGTGCATTCCGTGTTGGAAGTGGGGTTCGACAGGGAAAAGACCAGGGGCCGTTCGTTGATCCGGGCCATTGCCTCCAGGATAGGCTGAGTAAACATCCTGGCCCGGCCCGAGACGCCGATGATGGCCGTGGGTTTCAGGGTCTCCACTGCAGTCAGGAAATCGGGGATGAACTCGTGGTCGTGGGCATAGACGCGTTTGTGCCCCGAGAGATCGCTGCGGCTTTTTACCACCAGTCCCCGGGAATCCACGAACCAGCAGAGCTCCCGGGCTTCCCTTGCGGATAGCCCCCCCCGCATCAGCGCGGAGACCGTCAGGTCCGCGGTGCCCAGCCCGGCCTCGCCCGCGCCCAGGAACAGGAATTTCTGCTCCCGGAGCCGGCCCCCGGTAATGCGCAGGGCGGAGTATATCCCGGCCAGGGTCACGGCCGCGGTGCCCTGGATGTCGTCGTTGAAGCAGCAGATGCGCTCCCGGTATTTCTCCAGGAGCCTGAAGGCGTTAACATTGGCAAAATCCTCAAACTGCACCAGGGCCCTGGGGAAGACTTCCTCCACGGCCATGATGAACTCCTCCACGAAATCGTCATAGGCCGCGCCCCTCAGCCGCCGCTGCTTCAAGCCGATATAGAGGGGATCGTTCAGCAGGGCCTCGTTTTCCGTGCCTACGTCCAGGGTGATGGGCAGGCTTAAGGAGTGGTTAATGCCGGCGCACGCGGTGTACAGGGCCAGCTTGCCCACGGGGATGCCCATGCCGTCCGCTCCCAGATCTCCCAGGCCCAGGATGCGTTCCCCATCGGTGACCACGATGATGCGAACGTCTTTATACGGCCAGTTCCGCAGCAGTTCGGTCATCCGGCCCCGGTCCTTGGAGGAAATAAAGATACCCCGGGGGCGCCTGAAGATATGGCCGTACTCCACGCAGGCCTGCCCCACGGTGG
>DYJG01000348.1 GCA_020723225.1 Desulfobacca acetoxidans
GGAGGGGCGTCTCCTGGCCCGGGGCACGATGGCGGACCTGCAGGAACGCCTGGGGTTGGGGGACCATCTGAGCCTGTTCTTCCAAGACGGCGTCCCCCCCTTGGATTATGCCCGGCTGCCCGGGGTATTGGTCCATAAAATCGAGAATAATCGAGTTGATCTCAAGGTGGACCGGGCGGAGGAGCGCCTGGCCGCGATTCTCGAAGCGGTGTCCCGGACCCCGGGCAAAGTCGTCCAGGTGCAGCTTAAGGAAGTGGACCTCACCGAGATTTATCATGAGATTACCCACTGATTTCAATAAAATCCTGGCCTTCGCAGCCCGGAGCGCCCTGGTCAACCGGCGGAACGTCTTCGCCGTCTTCGAGATGCTTTTCTGGCCCGCCATCGGCATCTTCTCGGTGGGCCTGCTCACCAGGTTTCTGAATCTGGACGCGGAGACCGTGACCTTTATCCTCATCGGCGCGGTGAGCATGAACACCATCCAGATCGCCCAGTTGGACCTCTCCTACGCCTTGCTTTACTCCGTCTGGGCCAAGAGCCTGAAACATGAATTCATGGCCCCCGTGCGGCTGACCCACATCCTGGTGGGCGCAGGCGCGGTGGGCCTGGTCCGGGGCTTTCTGGTCTTTCTGGTCATGGGCTTTTTCAGCATGTGGCTCTTCAACATGGACCTGAGCCGGCCCGGGCTCGGGGGTTTGCTCATCTTCCTTACCGGGATGTTTCTCAATGCCGCGGTCATCGGCGCCTCGGTCCTGGCCCTGGTCCTCAGGTTCGGGCAGCGGGCCGAAGTCGCGGCCTGGGCCTTCTCCTACCTGATGCTCCTGTTATGCGGCCTCTATTATCCGGTGCATGTCCTCCCGGCGTGGATCAGGGAACTGGCCAGAATCATCCCGCTGACCTACTTTCTCGAATATTTCCGCCACTTCTACGGCTTTCCCCTCAACTACCCGCATCCCCTGCTTTACGGCTTCTCTTTAAGCGTGGTATATTTGGGCGTCTGTTACGCTTTAGTTCACTACACCTTGAAATCGGCTTTACATAGGGGGACCTTGCTGCGGCTGTCGGAATAAAACTAGGGGTGAAAAGGGAAAAAGGGGAAGAGGGGAAAAGGAAAAATAAAGGTATCATGAGCGGTTAAGGCCTCTTCCCCTTTTACCCTTTTCCCCTTTTAACCTTTTAACCCGAAATAAATTTGCTATAGCCATATCTTTGCAAACATGCCCCAATAAGTCGGACTGATAAAAAATGATCGGCGTCTTCGATTCAGGCTTCGGCGGGCTGGTGGTCCTGCGGGAGTTTTTAAAGGTCCTCCCCCAGTACGATTATCTCTACCTGGGGGACAACGCCCGCATCCCCTACGGCACCCGCTCGGACAAGGTGGTGGTCCGCTTCACCGCCCAGGCGGTGGATTTTTTGTTCCGCCAGGGCTGTAAGCTCATCATCCTGGCCTGCCACACCGCCTCGTCCAAGGCCCTGCGCACCATTCAGCAGATTTACCTGCCGCTCCACTACCCGGAGCGCCGGGTCCTGGGGGTGGTGATTCCCACCGTGGAGGAGGCCCTGGCCCGGAGCCCGGGCAAACGCATCGGCGTCATCGCCACCGAAGGCACCGTGTCCTCCAGGTCTTTTGAAATAGAACTGAAGAAATTGGACCCGGAAGTGGAAGTGGTACAGCAGGCCTGCCCCCTGCTGGTCCCCTTGATTGAATCCGGAGAGCAGGAGTGGGAAGGGACCGGGATGATCTTGAAGCGCTACCTGGCGCCTTTGAAAGAAGCCCGGCTGGACACCTTGATACTGGGCTGCACCCATTACTCCATTTTGATGGATCAGATTCGGGTCCTGATGGGAGATAAACCGGGGCTGATCTGCTCCGGCCAGGTAACCGCGGTCAAACTGGCGGATTATCTCCAAAGGCACCCGGAACTGGAGACCCGCCTCAGCCGGGGCGGCAGCCGCCGCTACCTGACCACCGACCTCACCCCCCGCTTCCAGCACCTGGCGGGCCTCTTCATGGGGCAGGCGCTGACGCCGGAAGTGGTGGAATTGTGAAAGACAGTGATCAGTAATCAGTGATCAGTGATCAGTGATCGGTGATCGGTGATCAGTGTCCAGTGATCAGTAAGGGATGATCGTCCTTATCCGCCCATTGCTTCGATAATTTCAAGGTTAAAAGTTGCCTTGGTAGAACTGGACAATTCGTGCTATTCTGTCCAAATAGTAAAACAGAATATTAAAGTGAAAAGAAGTCTAATATGCTTCAATCAAGCCTGGGTTCAGAAGAACCACTCAGCAGCGAAGACGCTGCACGTGTGATTGCCTATGAAAATGAGGTAGTTTCTTTTTTCTCGGAGCGTTTTAAGGCAGAATCGAAGCGCTTTCCAAGATGGAATGCCCTACTGAGGCGTTTTAAAAAAGCGTTTATGCCAGTTCTTGCTGGCAAACGGGCTAAATTTAGTGGCGTTGACGAAGCACACAATGAAATATGCATTGCCGATGCGATTCTTCGTTGTCAACAACCATCATTCACGTCACTCGACTATGAGCCGAAGCTCCAGAACTGCACTAAATCAATTGATTTTTTTGCGACAGCTGAAAACGGGCTGAATGCATTCATCGACGTTAAAACGATCAAGCCAAAATATATGGACAGGTGGGATCAATTCGAGCAATCACAGCAGAAAGGCTACTTTCCTAAAAACGTCCAAGTTTTTTTGTCAAAAGAAGGACTTGGCGGAGAGATTTGGCACAGCTATTTTGCCGCCCGTGGCAAGATGCTGGAATACACACTCGAATTGGAACAGAAAATTGCTGAGTGCAATCTTTCAGCGAATGAAGCAATTTTTATGATGCTCTTTTGTGGAGGAGGGGTCTATTGGCACGAATGGCAGATAGAGAATTTTATGTATTTTTATTACACCGGCAATCATCGGGCTGATGATCCGTTTTCAAAGATGGAAGCAGAATATATTTGTAATAAAGGAATCGTCATAGCCAAAACAATTTCTTTTTTCGCCTTTATGCGAAGGCCCCTATTCACTTTACTGCCGGAGCGTCTGAAATGGAATGTTCAGTCACCGCCGGAGCCATGGAAATGACGGATTTTTGCAATACATTGCAAAAACCTTCTGCCTATAAATAAACTGGACAAAATCACGTGAATTGTCCATATTCCAAAAACCGCTGCGCACCATGACTGAGGGTCCGGGCCGACTTCGCCCCAGAAACCGGACAAAATGACAAATCACCGATTACTCATTACTGACCACTGGCCACTGATCACTGATTACTGATCACCGATCACTTTCCAACATCTCCGCCTTCTGATAGTGCAGCCCAATATCCCTTCTTAACGCCAGCCGGTTCCCCTGTTCGTTCTCCCGGGGGATCACCCGGATTTTGCCCTGGTCAAAGGCGTTCAAGAGCCGTTGCCGCAGGCTTTCCACCACCTGGCCCCGCCTCTGGCCCGCCTTCACCGTGGCGTTGGCCACCAGATAGGCCACCCGGGAGCCGTCGGACTTGAAGACGCCGTCTTCGGTGCAGTCCATGGCCGAGGGGATGACGGTAATCTTCTTTTTGTCGAAATATTCGAAGTCCATCTCCAGGACCTCGCCTTTGGTTAAAGACCAGGGGTAGCCCTTCTGCTGCTTGGGGCCGCCGGGGCCGGTGACCAGGGCCA
>DYJG01000349.1 GCA_020723225.1 Desulfobacca acetoxidans
AGTCATTTTGCGGCAGCGGGACCTGGTCCGGGAATTGATCCGGAAATTGCTGGGATTGGCCCTGGAAGTGTGCCGCACCCTCTCTTTCCGGGACTCCGAGGCCACCTTCTCCCTGCCCGACCCCATGCTCAACGGCATACTCTCTGCGGTTCTCCATAATATTGATGTGCAGGAAGCGAATCTTTCGGTAAACTTCGAGGAGCGCAATTATGCCAGAATCCGGGTCACGGTGTATCCTTACCGTATCGTGGGGCGGCTGGGGGCGTTTTTGCTGCATTTTCCGTATATCCGGACTACCAGGCTGGTTTGGGCCGTGAAAAAGCAGTATCGCACCGTTTAAATCAAATGACTTGCCAATAGGAGGAATGCCATGGGCAACGGGGCCGCGGAGATTATCGGCAAACTGATGGATGAATTCAGGACCATCGCCAAAACCGAAAACATCTTGGGAGAAAAGGTGCAGGTGGGGGAATTCACCTTGATTCCCGTGTCTCGGATCTCCCTGGGCATCGGCGCGGGCGCGGGCAAGGGCAACGAAACCAAAAAAGAGGGGGAGGGCGGCGCCGGCGGCGGCGGGGTGGCGGTCACCCCCATCGCCTTCATCGCCGTGAAAGGAGGGGAGCTTTCGTTCCATGTCCTCAAGAAAGGGAGCACCATGGAATCCTTCTTTGACAGTCTCCCCGAATTGGCCGAGAAAATTATTGCTGCCAAGGAAAAGGCAGAGGATACATAAAAGTCCTGAGACCGTTTAAGTGGCGCAGACGTCTTGCCTGTGCTAAATAACAAACCACCAAGCCGACTGGAGGATTGACCCCATGGCCACCTTTGTCTGCGAAAAATGCGGCGCCACCATCGACACCCGCTGCAAACCCAAGAAATGCCACGTCTGCGGCGAAATGGCCTGCATGTGCAAAGAAGAAAAAGCCGAAGCCCCCAAGAAGGGCAAGAAGTAATCTCGAAAAAATCTTTTCTCTGCGCTCTCTGCGTCTCTGCGGTGGAAAAAAGCAGTTAATATTAACCGCAGAGACGCATAATACGCAGAGAAAAGCGCATTTTGCAAATGGCTATTAAAACGGAAAACGGAAAACGGAAAACCGCGCATATGAGTCTTTCAACCGAAAACCGAAAACCGAAAACCGAAAACCGTCTTTTATGATTTACGGCATCGGCACGGACCTGGTGAAGGTGGCCCGTATCGCCGCGGCAGTGGAGCGCCACGGCGAGCGGTTCCTGAACCGCATCTTCACGCCCCTGGAAATCGATTATTGCCGGGGCAAGGTTAGGGCTGCATCCATGCTGGCCATGCGCTTTGCGGCCAAAGAGGCCTTCTCCAAGGCCCTGGGCGTCGGGCTGCGCCAAGGGGGCATCCGCTGGCGGGAAGTGGAGGTGATCCCCGACCCCCGGGGCAAACCCGAGCTGCTGGTTACCGGCCGGGCCGCGGAACTCTGCGAAGAAGCCGGCATCACCGGCATGCACCTCACCCTCACCGACGAAGACCAACTGGCGTTGGCGGTGGTGGTGCTGGAGAGGTGAGAGGCAGGGCGGCCAGGGACGGCCGCCCCACCAGATACAAGTATAGAAAACGGGCCTCTGTGCCCGCCGATGCTTTTTCAGATTGTAACCACTGCCCCAAAGGACTCGCCGGGAATATTTGATTAAAGGGCTGGCCAACTAACCGGAAACAGCGGGCTCGGATGTTAACTAGAAGTTTTTTTACAATTTTAATATAATCTTGCGTCTTTGCGCCTTGGCGTCTTTGCGTGAGATAAAATATAGTATTGCCAATGCCTCGAACCCGACCTTCAGATAACCCCGACCACCGCCTCATCGTCTACGGCACCCTGATTCCCGGGGGGATGTACCACTATCTGCTGGCGGACCTGCCGGGGGCCTGGGAGCAGTGCGTCATTAAGGGGCGTATGGGCGAGTATTGGGGCTTCAAGGCCTTTCAATACGATGAAAATGGGCCGGAGCACCCGGCCTGGCTCCTCACCTCTCCGGCCCTGCCGGAGCGGTTCCCGGAGCTGGACGCCTTCGAAGGAGAGCCTTACAAGCGCACCGTCATCCCGGCCAAGGTGGGGCGGCGCCGGGTTTTGGCCAATGTCTATGAAGGGAACGAGATTGAGTGAGTGAGGCTGCCGGGAAAAGTTCAAGGTTCAAGGTTCAAAGTTCAAAGTTATGAAGAAAGAAGGCGCCAAGCTGGAGCGGTAGCACAGGCTTTCCAGCCTGTGCGGGTTTTGGGGGACAGCCTGGAAAGGCTGTCCTACCGCTTAAAAGATTTGTGGCTCGCAATGAGCCTTAGGGGAGGGGGGAGGTGCTAGCCCGGTCCTCTCCGATAACCTGTCTGCGATTTTCATCATGCGCTTAACAGCCGTCCCTATCATTATTCTTATTATTCTATTAATAGGACTTCCGCCTAAGGCGGCAGCCGCAGCCCCTGAGTTCGACCTCCCCCGGCCGGGCCGGGTCTTCCAGTTCCCCCGGGACCATGGGGCGCATCCCCGATATAAGACCGAGTGGTGGTATTACACCGGGCATCTGCGCACTAAAGAGGGAGAGTCTTTCGGCTACCAACTCACCTTCTTCCGGGCCGGGCTGAAAAAACCCGATCCCCAGGCCCGCTCCGCCTGGGCGCTGAATACCGTCTATTTTGCGCACCTGGCCTTGAGCGACGCGGCCCGGGGCAAATTTATCTTTCGGGAGAAGGCCGGCCGCGGCGCGCTGGGCCTGGCGGGCGCGGCGGCAGGAGCCTTGAAGGTCTGGGTCGATTCCTGGAGCGCGGAAATGCAAGGAGACGCCCACCATCTCCAGGCCAAAGACGAGGGCCTGGGCCTGGACCTGACCCTGACCCCGATCAAACCGCCCATTCTCCATGGCGACGCGGGCTTCAGCCGCAAGACCGCCAGAGGCGACGCGGCCAGCTATTATTATTCCCTCACCCGCATGGACACTAAAGGCCGCCTGCTCCTGGGAGAGCGCACCCTGGAAGTCAGCGGCTCCTCCTGGATGGACCACGAGTTTTTCACCCATACGCTCGCCCCGGAGCTGGCGGGCTGGGACTGGTTCGCCCTGCAGCTGGAGGACGGCTGGGAAGTGATGCTCTATCTGCTGCGCCATCAAGACGGCAAGATCGACCCCGCGTCCTCCGGGACGCTGGTCGACCCCCAGGGCCGGGCCTGCCACCTGCAACCGGCGGATTTTAAGCTCACCCCCACCGGCACCTGGAAATCCCCACACACCCAGGCCGTCTATCCCGGGGGCTGGAAGCTGGAAATCCCCGGCCCCGGCTACTCCCTGACGTTGACCCCCACCCTGGCGGACCAGGAAATCCGGGCCGGCGAGGCCGGGGGTGTTACTTATTGGGAAGGGCAGGTCAGGGTGGAGGGCCGGAAACAGCAGGAACCGGTTAGCGGCCTGGGGTATGCGGAACTTACGGGCTATACGGGGAAGTTGGGCGGGCTTTTTTAGTTAGGGGTTAGGGGTTAGTAGTCCCTACACTTGTCATTCTGAGGGAGCGAAGCGACCGAAGAATCTCTTTTTGGCGGCAAGCCTTTTCCAGGCAGCGCCGACGATTACAAGGAGACCAGATATCCATTCGCCAAAAAGATAGATTCTTCACTCCGCTTCGCTTCGTTCAGAATGATAAAAGAGTGACTTTCACATGGTCT
>DYJG01000350.1 GCA_020723225.1 Desulfobacca acetoxidans
CCCCAGGGGGGAGCGGTCGGGTGAGGGGGGGATATGGCCATGCAATTACCTCGATCCACACCAAAAGCCCTTAATACCCCTTACACTTGTGGGTAATGATCAGCCCCCCGGAGGGGGAGAGGGCCAGGGTGAGGGGGCGTCTTTCGATGAAAGCGGCTTGATTCCCTTGGAATCCATCTTATTTTTTTGATGAAGGCCAGAGATCGTCTCCGCCCGAGGTATTCGCCGGTTTATTGCCGGCCCCCGTTCTCTAATTACGCCCTAATTCTGGCCATTATCGAAGCCGAAGCGAACAGCAAAGGAGGCCAATCATGACAGTGGAGGCAGTGGTAGCCAAAGTCTCCGACCTTATGGACGGCGACATGAAAGAAGTGAAAGTGGGGGAAACCACGGTGTTGCTGTCTAAGATCAAAGGTGAATTTCATGCCGTCGGCGGTATTTGCAGCCATTACGGCGGCAACCTGGCGGAAGGGGCCTGCCGGGGCGACCGGGTCTACTGTCCCTGGCACATGTCGGCCTTCAACATGGTCACCGGTGACCTGCTGGAGCCCCCGGGACTGGATGCGGTGCCCCGGTTCGAGGTGCGGATCGCAGGAGAAGACGTCATCGTCAGAGTCCCGGAGGGGGCCGGCGACCGCCGTATTCCGGAGATGGCCAAAGGGAACGCGGCGGCGGACCCCCGCACTTTTATGATCCTGGGGACCGGCGCGGCCGGTTTGGCGGCCGCGGAGGCCCTGCGCCAGGACGGCTTTCAGGGCCGGGTGGTGATGATCACCCAGGAGAGACGGCTGCCCTATGACCGGCCCGAACTGAGCAAGAACTACCTGGCGGGGGCCAACCCCCAGGAGGTCCTCTGGCTCCGGTCCCGGGAATTTTTTGAAACCCATGACCTGGAAATCTTCCTGGAGACGAAGGTGACCCGGGTGGAGGCCGGGGCCAAAACGCTGGCCTTTGCCGACGGCACGGTCATGAAATATGACGCCTTGCTGCTGGCCAGCGGCGGCGCGGCCCGCCCCCTGGAGGTTCCCGGCGGGAATCTGGCCAACGTCTTTACCCTGAGGAACCTGGAGGATGCGGAGGCGATCATTGCCGCGGCCAAACAAGGGGCGAACGCGGTGATCGCGGGCGCCAGCTTCATCGGCATGGAGACCGCGGGCAGCCTCAGCGCCCGGGGCCTGAAAGTCACCGTGGCCGCGCCGGGCAAGATGCCCTTCCAACGCACCCTGGGCCCGGAGATCGGCCGGATGTGGCAACGGCTGCTGGAAGAAAACGGGGTTTCCTTTCGCCTCAGGACCAGGGTGGAACGGCTGGAGGGCCGGTACCGAGTGGAGGCCGTGCTGTTGGATAACGGCGAGATGCTCCCCGCGGACCTGGTGATCGCCGGGGTGGGGGTCAAACCGGCCACGGAGATGCTGCAAGGCGTGCCCTTGAACCCGGACGGCAGCGTCACCGTGGACGAACACCTGCGGGCGGCTGAGGGGCTCTATGCCGCCGGGGATATCGCCCGGTTTCCGGACTGGCGCACCGGGGAACTCATCAGGATCGAGCACTGGCGCCTGGCCATGCAGCACGGCCGGGTGGCCGCGCACAATATGGCCGGGAAGAAAACGCCTTTCCGGGACGTCCCCTTTTTCTGGAGCGAACGGCTGGATATCCATTTCCAGTATGCGGGCTACGTCAGCGATTGGGACGAAATCATCTATCACGGGGACCCGGAGAGTCGCAATTTTCTGGCCTTTTATGTGAAAAACGGGCGGGTCCCGGCCGCGGCCGGCTGCCAGCACATGCAGGAGATGAGCGCCATCATGGAATTGATGCGCCTGGACCGCATGCCTTCCCCGGAAGAACTGCGCCGGGGGCCGGTGGATTTTGTCCGGCGCCTCCGGGAAAGCTAAGGGGATGCCAAGGGGCCGGCATGATGGATCAAGAACCTTTCTGAACCTGGTCTTTTCCCTGATGTCCGCGGTCCAGGCCCCCATTATTCTGATGAGCCAGAACCGCCAGGACGCCAAGGACCGGCTGCGGTCGGAATACGATTACCGGGTAAACCTGAAGGCGGAACTGGAGATTCGCCACCTCAACGAAAAGATGGACCTGCTCCTGACCCGGCAGTGGCGGCGATTATTGGAAATCCAGCAGGTGCAGTTGGCGGTGATGGAGAGTCTGACGAATAAATTCAAGCACTCGTAGTATCTGTTTGAAAAATTTATACCTCACGCAAAGACGCAAAGGCGCAAAGCAAGGCGCAAGATATTCAAGAATGGAAAGTTATAGTAGCAGAGGGTTTTAACTTTTAACTTTTTACTTTTATTTAACCATCTCCCGGGCCAGGGACGCGGCCTGGTCCAGAAGGGCCGTCTGCTGCTGAATCTCACCGGGGTTTTTCACCCCCACGGCCCGGAGCAGGCAAACCCGGTCAAACCCGTGCCAGGTGGTGAGCCAGCGTTGGTAGCGGGGGAAAATATCGTCATGTTGGCCCGCGTCCGGGTTGGCCTGGGCCAACACCAGGACCGCCTTTTTGCCCTCCGGCAGCCGGCTGGAAAAATCCGGATTAAAAAAAGAATAGGTGCGGTCAAAGAAACATTTCAACTGGCCGCTGAGGTCCCCGAAATAAACCGGGGAGGCCATGACCAGGACGTCCGCTTCTTTAACGGTCTCCAAGACCGGCGTCAGGTCGTCCTCCTGGATGCAGACCTCGACATTGGCCTTGCAGGCCCCGCAGCCCTGGCAACCCTGGAATGCCATCAGGTTCAAATGGAAGACCCGCACCTCGGCCCCCAATTCCCTGGCAGTGGTCAGGAATCTATGGGCCAAAGTGCTGCTGTTCCCCTGGGGCCGGGGACTTCCCAACACTGCGGCGATTTTCAAGGCTTCCTCCCGGGAGAAATATCCGGTAACGCTTTCTTTTCCATAAGCTATTCGCCCAGGATATTCAAGACATTATTACAGTATCTTTCCCAACTGATCCATTTCACTTCGTCGATTTCGCCCCGTTCAAACATCTCCCTGGAGGTCTCGTCAACGATGGGATCCTCGCCGCCGCTGGAGAGCCGGTACATCTGCTCCATCTCCTTGATGGCAGCCCGGTAGATGGATTTCTTGGTGGGTCGGAAATAAACGATCTCCCCCATGGCCTGCACCTCCTTTTCCGCCTGCCGGCCAGCTAGGGAGCCCTGATGCAAATAAGGGTAAAGCAGCGCCTGGTTACCTCAGCCCTTTTCCAGCCGGCAGCCATAAATTCTTCCATGCCTGTTACATCGGCAAAATCGTCTCGAATCTGAACATATTTTGTTCTAAACAATTGAATGGGAAAATTTTCCCAAGCTTGAAAAGTTCCGGGTTGAGACCTCTGCAAAAGTCCCCCTCTGTCATTCTGAACGGAGCGAAGCGGAGTGAAGAATCTATCTTTTCTGGTGACCAGGACTTCTATACTGACCGACTTTTATTAACCGCGCTTAGCATTCTCTGCGGCCTCTGCGCCTCTGCGAGAAACCTTTTTTCTCGCAGAGACGCAGAGGGCGCAGAGTTCTATAATGCGCAATTATTTATGTCGATATTTATAATCTGCCTGCAATCATCGACATCACAGGGAAAAACTTGCCGCCAAAAGCGAGATTCTTCGGTCGCTCCGCTCCCTCAGAATGACAAGTG
>DYJG01000351.1 GCA_020723225.1 Desulfobacca acetoxidans
GTGCATCGGCGGTTAATATTTAACCGCCGATAAACGCAGATGGACGCCGTTTGATTATGCTGTTTGCACGTAAAGGTGAATTTGGCATTACCCGGCGCTGCTGCGCGGCCGGGATTCCTCCGGAAAGATGGGCAAGTCCATTTTTTCCGTGCCCCGGATGATGGTCAGGGTGGCTCTGACCCCGATCCAGGCCTCGGTGAGGAGCTTATGGAGGTCGTCAATTTCGGCGATGGGCTGGGAGGCAAACGCGACGATGACGTCGCCCCGGAGCAATCCGGCTTTTTGGGCCGGGCTGTTGGGCTCCATAGAGATGACCAGCACGCCGCCGGCCACCGGCAGAGAGTGAAAGCGCACCAGGCGGCGGGGCAGCGCCACGTTCTGGCCCCCCAGGCCGATATAGCTGCGCCGCACCTTGCCGTCCCGGATCAGCAAGGCGGCCACGTATTTGGCGGTGTTGACGGGGATGGCGAAGCACAGCCCCTGGGCGGCCATGATCACCGCGGTGTTGACGCCGATGACTTCGCCTGCGGAATTCACCAGGGGGCCGCCGGAATTGCCGGGATTAAGGGCCGCGTCGGTCTGGATGACATTATGGATGAGGCGGCCGGTGGTGGCGCGGATGGAGCGCTCCAGCGCGCTGACCACCCCGGCGGTGACCGTGTATTGGAACCCGTAAGGGTTGCCGATGGCGATCACCAACTGGCCGACCCTTAAGGTATGGGAATCCCCCAGGGGCGCGGGCCTCAGGTCCGGGGCGTTGATACGCAGCACCGCCAGGTCGGTGTCCGGGTCGTCCCCCAGGAGATCGGCTGCGAAGCGGCGGCCGTCCGCCAGGGTGGCCTCGATATGGGCGGCCTGGCTCACCACGTGGCTGTTGGTGAGGATAAAGCCGTCCGGGGTGAAGATAAAACCGGAGCCGTTGGCCGGGGCTTCCTGGACCTGCCCCCGGACCCGGACCCGCTGGCGCACGTCGATATTTACCACCGCGGGGCTGACCTTCTCCACTGCCGCGATGATGGCCTTGGAGTAGGCGTCAAGCGAGGGCTGCTCGTCCAGGGCCGCGGCCCCGGCCCTTTGGCCGGGGCTGGGGTCAAGATTGGCAACGGGAATTAAGATTTTTTTGTTTTTGGGCTGTGGCATTAAGATCTTAACCTCAAAAAGAGGTCCCAGTTCCAGGTTCCGAGTTCCAAGTTAAGAACTCTTGAAAGTCCCCCCGCTTGTCATTCTGGGGGGAGCGGAGCGACCCAAGGCTCTCGTTTTTGGCGGCAAGTTTTTTCCAGGCGGTGCCGATGATTACAGGCAGACAGTTTGGACATCCTGGTTGCCCCAAGAGCCGGATTCTTCACTCCGCTTTATATGAAAATGCCCTTGGTGGGGCGGGCCTCCGTGCCCGCCCGATTTGGGCGGCCAGGGACGGCCTCCCCACCGATGGTAATCATCGTGCGGGACGGTTATCCATTTTCATAGTTCGTTGTGACCTTCTGGGTCAGGGTTGTTCGCTTCGTACAGAATGAGTGACTTTCACTGGGGTCCAAGTTAAAAAGCTTGGATGGAATTTTATGTTCTAAATTTCAAGCTAAGGCGGCAAATTTTGAAGTCAAGCAGGCGAGGGGAGGGTGTATTATTCACCTGGATTACGCGGTAGTAATTGCAATAATCGGTCTGACTGATTAAGATAGCGCTTTAAATTCAAAGGAGAAAAAATGGCCTCCCATACCAGAAGGATTCTCTCGGTTTTTGTTCTAGTTGCAGTTATTTTCTCTTCGATACTCCTGCCGGCGTCGGCTTCTGCGGAAACCTTGCGCTTCGTCTTTCTGGCCGACAGCCGTTCGGGCACCCCCACCGAAGACGATCCGCCGCTCACCGATTTGATCAACACGGCGGCCTTAAACGCCATCAATGCCTATATCCTGGCGTTATCACCCCGGCCGAAGTTTGTGGTCTACGGCGGCGATATGGCCTATCGGGGCTGCTGGAACGACACGTATACTTTTCAGACCTTTAAAAACGTCATGGCTCCCCTGACGCAGGGCGGGATAAAACTCTATACGGCCCTCGGCAATCACGAACTCTATAACAATAAAAAAGATGGTTTTTTACTCGAAAATCAAAAACAATACCAACAGGTATTCACCGATAATCCCAGCAACGGTCCCGCCGGTTATGAGCGGCTGGTCTATTCCTTCGAATCCCCGGGAGGCGACTGCTTCTTTGCGGTGCTGGACCCCTATTTTCTTACCGCCGACGTCCCCAACCCCAACACTGGCGGCACCTTTGACGCCATCCAGTTAATGTGGCTGGCAGGGCAGGCGGCTCAGACCAAGGCGACTCATAAGTTTCTCTTCAATCATGCTCCCTATTATTATGTCAAGAATAACGACATCCCCACCCCCGCGGATGCCACCTACACGTATCTTTGGAGTCTCTTGGACGACACCGGTTTCACCATTTATTTTTGCGGGCACACCCATCTCTATTCCCGTAAGACCATCGACAAAGGCATCGCCCCCGACCCCCAGACCAACCCCCCGCTCGGCCCCTGGAAAAACAACGTGGTCCAGCTTCTCAACGGCACCTGCGGCGCCCCGGTGGACCAGGGCTCCCTCAGCGTGGATAAGACCAAATGGCATGTCTCCCAGGCCACCGACACCTATTATTTCAGCGTGGTGGATATCAACGAAGCCCAGGTGACGGTAACCAGTTATAGTTATAATACAGATACCGCGGCTTACGGTGTGATTGATTCGTTTGTCATTAACGCCAATATTGCGCCTGCGGTAAACTTGCTGATGGAGTGACCATCAAAAGCGGGAGATAAGAAGGGTGAGGCAGCAGGGTTAGATCTGATGCCGAGTGCGGTTAATTAAGGTATTAATCGGGGCGAACCTTGTGTTCGCCCTGAATGCATCTGGGGAAGATAAGGTTAAGATTATATCAGCAGCACATCCACCAAAAGAAGCTCCGCGTCCCCCTGGGTCTGGACCGCGAACCCTGCCTCGCCGCTGACCTTGGCTGCAGTCAGGGCCGGGAGCAGGTTTCCGTTTATCTGGACCGGCCCCCCTTCCAACACGTAAAGATAGGCTCCGCGGCCGGATTCCAGGGAATGCTCCGCGGCCTTGCCCTGTTCCAGAAAACAGGAAAAGACCCGGGCGTCGGATAGTATGGGCAAGGCCCCGGGGTGGACGTTGGATACCAGGGGCAGGAAGCGGTTGGTGCGCTCCTCCTGCTCCACCGCCATTTGCTCCACCTTGGGGTCGGAGCCCCGGACCGCGGGGAGGAACCACATCTGGATGAAGCGCAGGGGCGCGTCTTGCAGATTGTTGATCTCCGAATGCCACATACCCCGGCCCACGGTGGTGTGCTGCACCCAGCCTTTTTTGAGAATCCCGCCTTTGCCGTGCTCGTCGGCATGGCGGAACTCGCCGCCCGCGCAGTAAGTCACCACTTCGTTATCCCGGTGGGGGTGGAGCGGCCAGGTGGCGCCGGGAGAAAGGGTGTCGTCGTTGAAGACCCTTAAGGTGCCGAAACGGTTATATTCGGGATCGAAGTACTGGTCGAAAGAAAAATGCCAGCGCCCCTGGAAGGTTCCGTTTTCAATGACCCCCCGGGCCTGATAGATGCTCTCCGGCGGACGGATGACGATCATG
>DYJG01000352.1 GCA_020723225.1 Desulfobacca acetoxidans
CGGGGCCTGACGGCCATGGTGGATCTCCGCCTCCGGTTCCTGAAGAAGCAGATGCACCTCCATGACGGGGATATTGCCGCCATCCCGCCGCGCAAGGCCAGGATCCCCCAGCCCAAAAAACCGTCCGAGGAAAAACCTAAAGACGCCGCCGATAAACCGAAAACTCCTGGTCCTCCGGATAGGGATAAGGCCAAACCAGGACCACCCGTTCCCGGGCAAGCGCCGGGAGCGGTCGTGATTCCGGGTGCGCCGGAGACGGCCGGCTCCGCGCCTGCTGTTGTTCCGGCAAAACCCCAGGATGTGGTGACGACGGATACTCCTCCCCAGACCAAGGAGGAAAAAGCCGCGGAAGCAAAGGAGGCCAAGCCGCCCCTGCCGCCAAATTTCTGGAACAGGATGTGGATCCGGGTCAATCCCTGGTCAAAGTCGGGCGCTCCGGCTCCGGCAGGAGGAGCGCCGGAAAAGGCTGGATAATAATAAAAGACTTCACCACAGAGACACAGAGTGTCTCTGTGGTGAAGTCTTTATTCCAGCAACTCTTTCAACGCCAGCAGTTCGTTGCGGATGGTCCTGAGCAGGGCCATTCCTTCGGGTTCCGGGGGTTTGAGGGGCAGCGGCGCCTGGTAGCCGGGGCCGGGGCCTCCGGCGTGACCCTTGAGCTGGCGGCGCATGGCCGCCAGAGACAGCTTTTCTTCGTCCCGGAGGCGTTTGATTTCGAAGATCAGTTGGATGTCCGCCACCCGGTAGAGGCGGTGCCGGGAGCTTTTGCGGAAAGGCCGGAGAATCTTCCCCTGGGTCTCCCAGTAGCGCAGCACGTGGGCCGGCACTCCGGTGAGGCGGCTCACCTCGCCGATGGTATAGAACCTTTTGGGGGATAATTCCTCCGCGGCATCCACCTTATCGCAGTTCCGCTCCCAATTCCTCCGCTAAGGCCTTCACCAGAGCCTCATGATGCCGGTTCACCGCCTCATCGGTTAGGGTTTTGTCCGGGTCCCGGTAAGACAGGCGAAAAGCCAGGCTGCGCTTGTCTTCGGGGATGGGCGCGCCTGTGTAGACGTCGAAAAGCCGGGCCTCCACCAGCCAGGGCGCGCCGTGGAAATAAAGTTCCTGGGCCACCCGGGCCGCGGGCACCTCCACCGGGACGATGAGGGCGATGTCCCGGTAGACCGCGGGGTAGCGGGGCAAAGGCGTAAACAGCGGGAATGGCTCGGCCGCTTCGGATAGGGTTTGAAAGTTGAGTTCAAAGGCCCAGATGGGGCCTTCCAGATCGAGTCTTTCGCAGAGCTGTGGCGCGATCTGCCCCAAGGCCCCCAATTCCCGGTCCCGGGAATAGACCCGGGCCCCCAGGGCAAAATACCCGGGCAAATCGTCGCCCCGGAAACTCACCTCCGGGACCAGCAGCCCTTGCAGCAGGGTCTCCACCATCCCTTTGAGGTCAAAGAAATCCACCGGGGCCTTGGGGGCCAGCCAGGGGTTGTCTTCCTTGGCGCCGGAGAACACCCCGGTGAGCCACTGCTCCTCCCGGGGAAGTTCCGCGCCGGGGGCGGGCCGGAAAATTTTCGAGAGTTCAAAGAGGCGCACGTCCTGCATCTGTTTCAGGTGGTTGCGCCGCAAAGTGTCCAGCAACCCGGGCAGCAGAGAGGTGCGCATCACCGCCTGCTCTTCGCTCAAGGGGTTGGCCAGGCGGAGCGCCTCCCCGGCCTCCGCCGGCAGGCCTTGCAGCCTTTCCGGTTGGAAAGAGTAGTTGATGGCCTCAAAGAAGCCTTGGCCCAGAAGGAGATGCCGGGCCTGGGCCCGCAGCCGGGGCTCGGGGCCGGGACGTTGGGTGGCCAGGGTACCCCGGGGCAGGGTCACCGGCACCTGATCGAAACCGGCCAGGCGAGCCACTTCTTCGATGAGGTCGATTTCCCGCTCCAGATCGCCGCGGAACGGCGGAACCTGTACTTCCAGGGTGTCCGCATCCTTTTCGATAGCCGGCAGATGCAGCCGTTTCAGCAGCCGGCGCATTTCCTCCTGGAGCAGATTCGTTCCCAGAACCGCATTGGCCCGGGAGGCCCGCAGGGTCAGACGGGGCCGGTGGATCGGATTGGGATAGGCGTCCAGGCGCCCGGCCAAAACCCGGCCGCCCCCCAGTTGAGCCATGAGCGATGCGGCCCGCTCCAACGCATGGATGGTCCCTTCCGGGTCCACGCCCCGCTCGAAGCGGTAGGAGGCCTCGGTGCCCAGTCCCAGCCGTTTGGCGGTGCGGCGGATGGTGCCGGGATCGAAATAAGCGCTTTCGATCAATACCTGCCGGGTGGCTTCCGTGACCTCCGATTCCAGGCCGCCCATGACTCCGGCCAGGGCCACGGGTTTATCCCGGTCGCAGATCAGCAGCGTTTCCGGGGTCAAAGCCCGTTCCTGACCGTCCAGGGTGGCGAATTGGCTTTCCCCGTTATGAGGCCGGCGCACCACGATTTCGCCGCCCCGGAGTTTTTGAAAATCAAAGGCGTGCAGCGGCTGGCCGAATTCCAGGAGCACGTAGTTGGTGACGTCCACCAGGTTGTTGATGGCCCTTAAGCCCGCCACTTGCAGCCGCCGCCGCAGCCAGAAAGGGGAGGGGCCCACGGTCAGGTCCAGGAGCAGGCGGGCGGCGTACCTGGGGCACCCCACTTCGTCCAGGATGGTCACCTTGGCCAGGGGATGGGCCGGTTCCGCCACTTCAGCCGCCGCCGTCTCCGGACGGCGCAGGGGTTGGTCAAGCAGCGCGGCCACTTCCCGGGCCAGGCCCAGGACGCTCAGGCAATCCGGGCGGTTGGGGGTGACAGCCACCTCCAGGACCAGGTCCGCCAGGTTCAGGGCCTCGGCAAAATCCCGGCCCAGGGGAAGGTCCTGGGGGATCTCCATCAGGCCCACGTGGTCTTGAGACAGCCCCAGTTCATCCTCCGCCAGGAGCATGCCCTCCGAAGCCACGCCCCGGAGCTTGGCGGGTTTTATCTTGTGGCCCCCGGAAACCACCGCGCCCAGAGGGGCAAAGGGATAGAGCTTGCCCTGGGTCAGATTGGGCGCGCCGCACACCACCCGGCAAACGCCGCGGCCGAACTCCACCTCCGCCAATTGCAGGCGGTCCGCCTGGGGGTGCGGCTCCACCTTGGCCACCCGGCCCACCACCACCCCGGAGAAATCCGGGGCCACCTTTTCCAATGCCTCAACTTCCAGGCCGGCCAGCGTCAGGCGGTCCGCCAGCTCCTCGGCCGTCACCGTGAGGTCCACAAAATCCTGCAGCCAGTTTAACGAGAGACGCATAATCGTTTAATTTACCTTCCTTTGAGGGAGAACTCAAGAACCTACGGGGAAGTTATTGAAAAACCGGGAAAGCAAAGGGGGAAAAGCGGTCCTTATTAGAGGTTAAAAGGGGAAAAGGGGAAAAGGGAAAAAACGCCGTATAACGGTTGCGCTCTTCTCCTTTTCCCCTCTTCCCCTTTTGACCCTCTCTTGTTCTTGTTCCTTCGACTCTATCCAGGGACCACATAACAATGGCCCTAAATAAAGAAGAGGGACTAAAAACAGTCCCCCCCCTTGAAGCCGAAAATTACCGCGGCAGTCCGGATAATCAGTCTATTTTTTTTAAGCGGTTTTGGTCTTGCGGCGGAA
>DYJG01000353.1 GCA_020723225.1 Desulfobacca acetoxidans
CCCAAATGTCCTATTGTACCGCAAACATTTTCCAAATGTAAACTGAATTTTTCCGGGACTAGGCGGAAGCGAGGCGGGAAGCGCAAGCCCTCACCTCCCAGGAATCGGTGGCGGCGTGGTATTCCAGGAGATAGACCCGGCCGTCAGCGGCGGCCACCTTAAAAAAAAGAGAATCGGGCCCATAGCCGCGCTCCAGGACCTCCCGCACTTCCAGCCGCTGCCCCTGCCAGATGAAGCTCAGGGACCGTTCATGGAGGCGAGAGCCGGAATAGGTGGATACTCGAGCGTCCATAAAAATTCGATTTCCGGTTAAAATAAACTAGGGTGGTCGCTTGGTTCTAGAGCAATCGTCTTAGATTTTTCAGTACCATAGGTATTCCAGCCGGAGATTGCAACCCCTGCCCGTATGGGGGCATCTCCCCCACCTTGCTGCTGCCGTTTTCCCTCCCCCGAGGTTGCCGGCCGCGCCGGAGCCCGGTGGGAATTAGACATTGCAATAGTTGCCCGGGTAATTTAAAATGCCAGATATACTCTGGAGTTGGCCCCTGACGCCGGCTCTTTGGAAGACCGGAAGTTCCGCCCTCCTGTTCCATTTTCTCAGGGAGGCGGAGACGACCGAGACTTCGCATTGAGGATGGAACCCACGGGTCCGCCAAGCCTCCGGAGGCTGCCGGTTAAAGGCAATGAGCCTGAAGCCGCGCCCCGGGAGAGATGTCAGGCTTGCTTGGCTTAATCCTCCTGGCCCGTGGAGGAGGTTGATTTTATGTCAGAGAAGAAAAATCTGGACTTGCGCCGGGTGGTGGTCACCGGCATGGGCATGGTCAATTCCCTGGGCACCGATGTGCCCACGGTCTGGCAACGCCTGCTGGCCGGGCATTCCGGAGTTCACCGAGTCGTTAACTTAAGCAGCTACATGGATTCTTTCATTATCAACCACCCCCTTCCTGAAGATTTTCCCTTGATCGCCGGGCAGATCGTTGATTTTGATCTCAAAGAGCTTCTCCAGGCCCGGAAGAAAAACCCGTCCAAAGAAGATATCAAGCAGATTAAATATACCGACCGGTTCACGCAGTTTGCCCTGGCCGCCAGCCTGGAGGCGGTCCAGGACTCCGGCCTGGACCTGGAAAAAGAGGATCCCGAGCGGGCCGGGGTCATCATTGCCACCGGCATGGGCGGCGTCGGCTCCTGGGAGGAGCAGATCATCAAACTCCTCAACGAAGGGGTGCGCCGGGTTTCCCCGTTTCTGGTGCCCAAGATGATTCCGAACCTGGCCGCGGGCAACGTCTCCATCAGCTTCAAGGCCAAAGGCCCCAATATGGCCCTGTCCACCGCCTGCGCCGCGGGCGCGCACGCCATCGGCATGGCTTACCGCTCCATCCAGATGGGGGAGGCGGACCTGATGGCCACCGGGGGCACGGAAGCGGCCATCACTCTCCTGACCATGGCCGGCTTCTATCGCATGGGGGCCCTGGCCACGGGCTGCAATGACCGGCCCGAGGCGGCGTCCCGGCCCTTCGACACCGGGCGCAACGGCTTTGTCATGTCGGAAGGCTCGGGCGTCCTGGTCCTGGAGGAACTGGAGCACGCCCTGGCCCGGGGAGCCAGGATTCACGCGGAGATCATCGGCTTCGGGATGACCGGCGACGCCCACCATATCACCGATCCCCACATCGAAGGGGCCAAGCGCTGCATCAAATTGGCCCTCCATGACGCCGGCATTTCCCCCGGGGAGGTGGACTACGTCAACCCCCACGCCACCGCCACCCCGGTGGGAGACAAGAACGAAATCCGGGCCTTGGCGCAGATCTTCGAAAAGGCCCCTTGCCTGCCCCTGGTCAGCGGCACCAAGTCCATGACCGGACACCTCTTGGGGGCCGCGGGCGCGGTGGAGGCCATTTTCACCATCATGGCCCTGAAGCAGGGGATGATCCCCCCCACCATCAATCTGGATAATCCGGACCCCCAATGCGAGGGATTCGATTTCGTTCCCGACCAGGCCCGGAAGGTGGAAATTCGCCATGCCCTGTCCAATTCCTTCGGTTTCGGGGGCACCAACGCCTCCCTGGTCTTTAAAGCCTTTGAGAATTGAGATCAACGGCCGCTTGTGCGCGGCTCTCCGCATTTCTTGACTGGATACCGATGGCTGACCAGGCCGAGACTATTCGCATTGCGATCATCAATGACCGGGGGGAGCCCCCGCCCCCGGCGCTGGCCCTGCCTTTCTCGGTGGCGGGCATCATTCCGGTGCAACTGGAATTTTTCGCCGCCAAAGACGCCCGCTCCCGGGAAGAACTGCGCCAAGACCTGTTAAACCGGCAGCCTCGGGGTTTCGACCTGGTTCTCGAGGTCCAGGCTCCGGCCCCCGGGGAGGAGGAGCGGGTCATTTCCGGCCCCGCGGCCCGGGCCGTCGAGGACCTCCTCCTGCAGCTCCGGGAACTGCGCCGCAAGCAGGAGATCAACGTCGGCATCATCAACAGCGCCGCCGACGCCATTGTCACCATCAACGAAGACCATGTCATTGTCGGCTTTAATGACGGCGCGGAAAAGATTCTGGGTTATACCCGGGAAGAGGCCCTGGGCCAGGACCTGAAGCTCATCATCCCGCCCCCCCATAAGGACGTGCACCGGGAATACGTGCGCCGCTACGTGGCCACCCGCAATCCCCGGGTCATCGGCAAGCACGTGCGCCTCACCGCCCAAAGGAAGGACGGCACGGAGTTTCCCATGAGCATCTCCTTTTCCGTGGCGGAGGTCCGGGGCAACCTCTATTTCACCGGGGTTATCCGGGACATCACGGAAGCCAGGGAGATGGAGGACCGCCTGCTCCAGTCCGAGCGCCTGGCCGCCGTGGGCAACACCGTGACCCACATTGCCCACGAAATCAAGAATCCCCTGTTGATCATCGGCGGCTTTGCCCGGCAGCTCCTCAAGGCCACCGAACTGGACGGCAAGGCGAAACAGAAACTGGCCATCATCGCCGAGGAAGTGGGCCGCCTGGAAGGGATGGTCGCGGAAATGCGGGACTTCGTGCGCCCGCCTGCGGCCCAGAAATCCCCGGGGGACTTGGAAACGCTTATCAGCCAGGTGGTGGAGTTCTTTCAGGATAATTTCCAGGAGCATCATATCCAGGTGCGGCTGCGGGAGGACGGGCCTTTGCCCCGGGTGAGCTTCGATCCCAAGCAGATCCGCCAGGTGCTCATCAATCTCTTTAAAAACGCGGTGGAGGCCATGCCCCGGGGCGGCGAACTCGTCGTCACCACCCGGGTTATCGGCAACAACGTGGAGGTGGGCGTCACCGACACCGGGGAGGGCATGGCCCCGGAAGTGGCGGCCAATATCTTCACCCCCTACTTTACCACCAAGGAGAAGGGCACCGGCTTAGGGCTGGCCATCTGCAACTTCATCGTCAGGGAGCAGCACGGGGGCTGCATCCTGGTGGAAAGCACCCCGGGCCAGGGCTCCACCTTCACCATCCAACTGCCCCTGGCCGAGGCCCCAGCAGATTGACCCCTTCTCAGCCCTCCCCCCTGTTGCAGGTTAAGGACCTCCGGGTCCATTTCGACACCCCCGCCGGGCGCCTCAGGGCCGTGTCCGGGGTGAGCTTCGAGCTTGGCAAAGGGGAAACCCTGGGG
>DYJG01000354.1 GCA_020723225.1 Desulfobacca acetoxidans
TTGGTGGAGGAACTCCTGGCCGGAAAGCCGGACCTCAAGGTGCTCCTTACCAGCGGCTATGCGGATGAGAAAGTGCAATGGCCCATCATTCGGGCGAAAAAGTACCCTTTTCTGCAAAAACCTTATAGCTTGAGCAATTTGCTGAAGACCATCGCCGAAGTCCTGAAATCCGGATAGGTTCCTGAGGAAAAGATTTAATTCTCACGCAAAGACGCAAAGTCGCAAAGGCGCAAGAATTTATTTAATTTTTTTTCTGTCTTGCGTCTTATTTTTGCGTCTTGGCGGCTTTGCGTGAGGTAAAAAAATCCCATCTAAGACCGGATAGTGACCACCGGACAAGGCGCGGCCAGGACAATCTGATCGGCCACGCTGCCGAAGATGGTGCGCTCCAGTCCTTTCCGGCCATGGGTGGCCATGATGATCAAGTCGATCTTCTCTTGATTCGCAAATTCCAAGATCTTTTGTGCCGGGGAACCGACGGCGACCCGGGTTTCGAGCTTGGGAAAGTCTTTCATGAATTCCTTGGCGGTCGCGGCCATCTTTTTCTGGGCGGCGGCCAAAGCCTCCTCCTGGAACCCCTGAATGCTGGTGTGGGGCACGTAGAAAGAGGTGTAATCGGACAGATCTTGGGCCACGAAAATCACGTAGAGAGTGGCCCCAAATTTTTCCACAAAGGTGGAAACCCAGGGCAGGAAGGTATCAAATTTCTCTGAAAAATCAATGGGAAAGAGGATCTTCTCGACTTTCGGCATCTGGCAGCCTCCTTGGTGGAATCCTTTTTTCAGGAACAAATTAATACAGAGGGAGCTTTCTATCAAGCCCCGGGCAGTCATAAATCAAAAAGCCGGGCATCCCCGGCCCGATGGGAAATTGGCCTGGAGCGCGGGGGAAGGGGAAATTACTTCAAAAAAAAACCTTGCCAAACATAATTTGGGTTATTATATTTCCCAAACGCCACAGCAGCGGCCATACTTCGTGAAGATTGGGGTGAGGACCATCGGCGAGATCCTTTTTAGTCGGGACCATCTGTGGATCAGGATGGATGACGATAGTCGCGTCAGCCTGGGGCTGACCGATTTTCTCCAGGACAAGATGGGGGAGATTTACTCCCTCAAACTGCCGGAAGAAGGCGAGGAGCTGATTAAAGAAGAGTCATTCGGCACCTTGGAGGCCAAAAACGGCCGCCGGGAGCTGATAGCCCCCATTTCCGGCGAGGTGATCGAAATCAACTACGAGGTTCTGGAAGTTCCGGAGATCATTAACGATGACCCCATGATGGAGGGTTGGCTCCTGAAGGTGGAAGTGCCCGCCGGCCAGGAGTTTGATGATCTGCTCAGCGAAGAGGAATACGAGGAATACCTGAGTGAAGAAGAGTTGGAGGAAGAGTAGTCATCCTCCAATCCCATAAGCGCCCCTAAGCTCTCCCCGGCAAGTTCCATCGGTCCGAACCGCCCCGGCGGCAGTGGCCCCGGGGCCAGAGGCCGCAGTAAATCAATGTCTAAATCCAGCTCCAGTCAACAACGTTCTTCCTGGCTGTGGAGGCAATTGACCTCCATCCGCCTTACCGTCTTTTTGCTCTTGATCCTGGCGGTGCTGGCCGTGGTGGGGACCGTGGCCGCGCCTAATATCTACTACCAGGTCTGGTTTCTCGCGCCCCTGGGGTTGTTGGCCCTGAACCTTCTGGCCTGTCTGGTGGAAGGCCTGCCCCAGGCCGTCAGAAAAACCAGCCGGCCTTTCACCGGGGAAATGGCCCTCACCCTCCCGGAGAGGGGCCGTTTCACCTGGCCCGAAGAGACAAAAGCGCCGGATCTGGCCCAAGAGGCCCTGCGCCGGGAGCTGGGGCGGCCCCGCCGGAAAATTTTGGACAACAAGGAAGTATTTTTTTATAGCCGGGGGCGGTTGCGCCCCCTGGGTCCGTACCTGGTGCATCTGGGCCTGGTGCTGGTTCTGGCCGGGGGGATAGTGGGCAAGTTCTGGGGGGTGGAGGGCCGGATGCTGCTCCAGCCGGGACTGCCGGTGAGCTCCATCGAGCTGGACGACAGAAAAACGCGGCCCCTGGCCTTTCAAGTGCAGTTGGACCGGTTTCAAGTTTTTTATTATGAGGAAGGGGGCGGCACCCCCAAGGAATTCCGCTCCGATCTCACCATTTTCGAGGAAGGCGAGGAAAAGGGCCGGTTTATCTGCCGGGTGAACGAGCCGGTGGTCTTCGGCGGCTTTACCTTTTACCAGTCCAGCTACGGCGTCATGCCCGAGGGGGCCGTCCCGGTGCAGGTAACCCGGGGGGATAAGCGCCAAACACTGGAATTGCTGATGCGGCGCTGGGCTCCCTTGCCGGAGAGCGATCTCCAGTTTATGCTGGTGCGGGTGGAGGCGAATCTCCAGGGTTACGGCCCGGCGGTGCAACTGGCCTACCGGTCCGGGACCGCGCACCCCCAGATCATCTGGCTGCTCCAGAAACAACCGGAATGGGCGGACCCCCGGGGAGGCTTCAAGGTGGCCCTGGGTCCTCTTAACTTGCAGTACTATTCCGTTCTCCAGGTGAAACAGGACCCCGGGGTCTGGTGGGTCTATACGGGGTTTATCTTGCTTCTGGCCGGGATGTACATCGCCTTCTTCCGGCCCTCCCAGCGTTGGGCCGTGGTCCTGCAAAGGGGCAAAGGAGGCCGTTGGGACGGCCGCCTTCTGGGCGCCAGCCCCCGGGGACGGGAAACCTTCGCGATCCATACGGAGCGGTTGCTGGCGCGTCTTCAGGGAGGAGCTTCGTGATGCTGGACACGATCTATGGCGCTCTGATGCTGCTTTATCTGGGAGTGGGCCTGTTATTTTTGGCCGCGGGCCTGTGGGCCTCTCCCGCTCTCAATCGCTGGGCCCGGGTGCTTTTCGCAGCCGGTCTGGCGGCCCATTCCGCGGCCCTCCTGGGACGGTGGTGGGAGTCCTATCATCTGGCCCTGGGGCATACGCCCCCGGCCCATTTCTCCGAGAAACTGCGCCTGGTGATCCTGCAGGCGCCCATGTCCAACTTCTATGAATCCCTGGTGTTCTTTGCCTGGTGCCTGCCGTTTTTGGCAATTCTCACCTTCCGGCGCCATCTGCGGGACTATCTGGGGACGGTGGTGGCCATCGCCGCCTGCCTGCTGCTGGCGTACGCCTCCTTAGGGGGAGTGGACAGCCGCATCAAGCCCCTGATGCCGGCCCTGAAAAGCAACTGGCTTCTGTTCCACGTGCTCACCTGCTTTCTGGGGTATGCGTCCTTTACCCTGGGGTTCGGGGTGGCCATCCTCTATCTGGTCAATGAACGGCGGCCCCGGCCGACGCTCCCGTCCTTGCCCGAATTGGACCGGCTCATCTACCAGGCCACCATCATCGGCTTTCTCCTGCTGACCCTGGGGATATTGACCGGCGCGGTCTGGGCGGAAAGCGCCTGGGGCCGGTATTGGAGCTGGGACCCCAAGGAGACCTGGTCTCTCATCACCTGGCTGGTGTACGCCACCCTGCTCCACGCCCGCCTGGTCAAGGGCTGGCAGGGCCGGCGCATCGCCTGGCTGGCGGTCGTGGGTTTCGCGGCCGTGCTCTTCACCTATTTCGGGGTGAGCTTTCTGCTGCCGGGGCTGCATTCTTACCTGACTTA
>DYJG01000355.1 GCA_020723225.1 Desulfobacca acetoxidans
CTTCCTGGGTGAGCCGGGTCTTGATCTTCAGCCATTGGCGGCTCCTTTTGCCCATCAGGTAAGGGCTTTGGGAATGCTTGGCGACGATTCCCTCCAGCCCCTTGTCTTTGACGACCTTAAAAAACAGGACGCCCTCTTCCGTGACATGGTCGCTGAATTTTAGGTTCGGCGCGGCAGGGAGGATTTTTTTCAGAATTTCTTTTCTCCTGGCCAGGGGCAGCCGCGTCAGGTCCCGGCCCTGAAAGTGCAGGAGATCAAAGACATAATAAAGCAAATGGCCGCGGCCGGATTTCCGGTAATTTTGCAGCATCTGGAAATCCGGGCGCCCCTGGTCGTCCACCACCACGATTTCCCCGTCCAGGACCGCGGCAAAGCCGCATGTTTGCAGGGATTCGACGATGGGCGAATACTTCTTGGTGAGGGAGATTTGATTGCGGGTATAAAGGGAAACGTCT
The DNA here is from genome assembly GCA_020723225.1 of Desulfobacca acetoxidans. Taxonomy (GTDB): domain Bacteria; phylum Desulfobacterota; class Desulfobaccia; order Desulfobaccales; family 0-14-0-80-60-11; genus SURF-52. The sequence continues at coordinate 456 of DYJG01000355.1, forward strand.
CGGTCCCGGATTTCGGCAATGGCCCGGTAGCCGTCCCATTTCACCTCGAAAAGCCATTGGAGATGATCAAAGGGGGCTTTAACCAGGGTGGCGAGCATGGGGGTGACGCCGCGGGGCATGGGCGCGGCCGGAGCGTCCTCCAGCTCTTCATCCTCTAAATCTGCCTGCGGGCGGTTCAGGTTTATTTGGCCGTGGCCGGTAGTTACCGCCGGGCCGGCCGCGGCCATCTCCTCCACGGTCTTATGGGACACGACGGAACGGTTCTCCCTGAGAATATCCTCCCGGGCGGCATAGCCGTCTTTTTTCTTGATGAGCAGCCATGACTTCTCGTCTATCTTGGTTTTGACCAGAGCGAATTCACCCCGGAGCTTTTCCCCCGCCAGGACAAATTTTAGATTGCCTTTTTCCAGGTCTGCCAGCAGAAGCCGTTCGCTTTCCGTTCTATCTTTGGCCGCGGGGTGCCGATAAACACCCCGGTCCCAGATGATCACACTACCCGCGCCGTAATTGCCCTCCGGGATCACGCCCTCAAAATGTTGGTAATCCAGGGGATGGTCTTCCACGTGCACGGCCAGCCTTTTTACGGCAGGGTCGAGCGATGGCCCCTTGGGCACGGCCCAGCTCTTCAGCACCCCCTCCAGCTCCAGCCTGAGATCGTAATGCAGGGCCCGGGCCGCGTGCTTATGGACCACGAATACAAGATGATCCCCTGGAGGCCCCTGTACAGGTTTCGGTTCGGGGGTCTTCTCAAATTGCCGTTTTTCTTGGTATTCCTTTAATCCCATGTGGGTAAACCGAAGCGGTTCCTGAAATCCGAACCAACCATGAAAGTCCTTTCATTCTAAATAGTAATGGTCAAGTTGTGACTATACAACCTCTTCATCCAAGTTTAATATTCTTTAACCTGCTGGATCTTTGCATTTTTAATGCGGCATCCCCAATGAGGATTAAAAATAATCCAGCGTGATCTTGAAAATTAATTTTTTATGGTTGAAATTAAAATAGCTTGTGAATTCCGCTCTTTGAAAATCGAATCGTGGTAACGGTCAGGGCTGTCCTCCCTGTGCGGTCTCTCCCGGTGCGAAGGGGTGAGACTTAAATGAAACTAATAACCTTCGCATTAGAAGTATGGATAGCATCTTTATTGGGTCTGCTTCTAAGGAAATTTACCCACAAACTTTCTGATGAAAAAATGGTCCGATACAGTTTAAACATTATTGGCGATTTTTTCATTGAATTGGCCGTCAACTTGGCTGTGAATATCCTGATCAAAAGCTAAAAACTAAATCCAAAGGCAGATAATAAGTTAAAGATAAGCGCAAGATAAGGTAGATTTAGAAGGAAGAAGTAAAGGAAAAGTTAAAGGCAGATATAAGTAAAAGGCAAGAGTAGACAAAAGGTAGATGCAAAATAAAAGGTAAAGTAAAAGGTAGACGTAAAATTAATTACAAAGGCAGATATTCAGGTAAAAGTAAAAGCATATCGAATCCTTAAAGCTTAATGGTGTTAATGATTTCAATTTGAGTGGGATAACAGGCAACCAAAAAAATATGCACCGGGAAACCTCTATGAGGCAGTCCTGACCTAAATCACGAAAAGTAATTTAAAGGCGGCGAATTAGCCGCCTTTTTATTTTATTTTTCATTTTTAGCTTAATCGTGCCAGTTTCTGGCATTTCATACCAATTCGCAATCAAACGACAATTTTTGTAGGAGCGAACCTTGTGTTCGCCCCGGGCGCTCAGGGCGAACACAAGGTTCGCCCCTACGATTTAACCCCTTTTGATTGCGAATCGGTATTAGATCTCACGCAAAGACGCCAAGGCGCAAAGGCGCAAAAATTTTTAATAATATTAATGCCTGGCGTCTTGGCGACTTTGCGGCTTTGCGTGAGATAAATATTCCCTCATAGATGGGGCAGCTTTTGTTTTTCCACCAGCACTTCCCAAAAGAGGTCGCCTTGTTTTTCGGCCCGGCTCACGGCTTCCGCGTATAAGACGTGCAGCCTTTTCGGATCGCCCTGCCCGGCCAATTCCTCCAATTCCCCCCAGGCCAGGGGGCAGGAAACATAGGGTTTTTCCCGGGCCCGGAGGGAATAAACCGAGATCATGGTCTTGGCCCCGTCGTTTTGGGACCAGTTGATAAAAACCCGGCCCTGCCGGGATTCCTTGGCCATTTTGGCGGTCACCAGCTCCGGATAATTTTTCTCTAGGATGACGGCCACGGCTCTGGAAAAAGTTTTGGTATCCTCAAAAGTCGTCTCCGGCCGGTTCAAGGGGACATAGACATGCAGGCCCTTCTGCCCCGAGGTCTTCACGAAACCGGCAAGCCGCAGATTACTGAGGAGGTCCTTAAGAATCAGGGCCACCCGGGCGCAGTCCAGAATATCGGCGGGCTCGCCGGGGTCCAGATCGAAGACCAGGAAATCGGGGGTTTCAGGCGACCCGGCCCGGGCCAGGGGCACGTGGAGTTCCAGTGACGCCAGGTTCCCCACCCAGATCAGGGTTTCCAGATCGTTGACCAGACAGACGGTTCTCAGCTCACCGTCATCCTGGCGGATATTGGCGGTCTTCACCCACCCCGGGCGATGGGCGGGACAACGCTTCTCGAAAAAGAAATCCCCAGCCACTCCTTCCGGGTAGCGCTTGAAGGTCAAGGCCCGGTTTTCAAGGTGGGGCAGGATGAAGGGGGCCATCCGCCGGTAGTATTCCAGGATCTGGGCCTTGGTAAAGCCGAAGGAAGGATAGAGGTCCTTTTCCAGGTTCGCCAGGGAAAGTCTTTTCCCGGCGATTTCCACCAGTTTGCGGCTCACTGCTGCTGCTTCACCCGGCGCATGCTCTCCTCCAGGGCGGCGATGAGATCGGCCGGGCCTTCCCCGCCTTCCTCCGGCGCCGCCGGAGCCTCCACCTCGCCTTGTTCTTTGGCCTTTTTCTTCAGGAGGTCGATGATCTTTTGTCGCCGCGCGTCCGCGTATTTCCTGGGGTCGAAATCCGCCAGCATGGTTTCGATGCTCGTTTTGATGCGGCTCTTCTCCGTTTCGTCGATCTCTTCTGCCGGAGGCAAGATGTCCGCAGCGCTGAGAATCTCTTCGTGGTAATGCAGGGTGATCAAAGCCAGCGCACCTGCCGTGCTTTTGAGCAGCACCGGATACTCCCGCTCATGCAGCACGAAT